>CAZKDT010000032.1:0-13199 GCA_964551515.1 uncultured Desulfobacteraceae bacterium
TCAATGACCAGGAAGTCTGGCCCGGGGAAACTGTGACGAGTGTAAAAATGTGGCCTGAGGAAAGGATGGAGCTCCCCTTCGTCCTGGACTTTATCGCTCCGTAACTATAACAACAAAACTCTCTTCCCCCGAGCCTTAAAGCCTTTATTACTGAAGATCGGGGGAAGAGCTATAAGTGTATTATCTTGATCCCCCTTTCCGGTTTTTCCGGAGAGGGGTTTTTTTATGAATAAGCTTGCTTTTTTTTGTTTTTATATCTATTAATTCATTCCAAATAAGACCTATTCAACAATTGTTTGCCTCAACGTCACAAAGACACAACGCAAACCTTTTATATGTTTTTCTTCGAGCCTTGGTGAATTGATGGCCTAATTAAATATTTCTACAAACAATACACTAGTTAAGAGATAAACATTCAAAACAAATTGCAAAGGAAGTGTAGATGACCGAAGAAACTAAAAAAGCCAAAGAAGAAATGGAAAACGCTATCAAGGAATTAGAGCAACAGTATACCAAAGTAGATGAACAGCCAAAACATCCGGGCTGGGTCACCATTGCTGAAGTGTTTAATAAAGCAGAAATGTCACACAAAACAGATCCAATTTTTGAAAATATGGTCTTTATGTTGGGATACGATTTTTCCTCTAACATATATGTTATTAAAGGGGATTATCTGACCATCGTGGATCCTGGAAATGACTACACTGCACTTATGGCGCTTTTCGACCTTGATTATCAGCCTGAAGACATTAAGAAAATCGTTCTCACCCACGGTCACCGGGACCATGCCATGGGTCTTTTTGAACTGTTAAATTATCCTGCGATTATGGAGAACAAAGATATAGAGATTATCATCCATGAAAAGGGTCCTGACGGGTTCAAACAGATGATAAAAGAAACGGATTTCCCCTTGACTTTTGTTAAAGGAGGCGAAATTTTTGATCTTGGCGGCTCTGAATGGGAAGTGATCCCCACTCCCGGCCATACCATGGACGGCATATCTCTGTATCACGCGCCTACGAAAACAGCCTTTACCGGCGATACTATATTGCCTTACGGCATGGCCGATGTTGACGATACTGCCGGTGGCCGTCTGGATCACTACATGGTTAGCATCAAGGAACTACTCAAAAGAGACATTAAAAATATCCTGCCAGGCCACGGGGTTCCCGTGGTTTCTGCCGGCAGAAGAGTTATTGAAGTGGCCTACGAAAGCGTAATCGCCAAAATTCTTGAAATCGAAGGGGACATTTCATGGATGGATTTAGCTCCGAGATTGGTTCAAAAGGGGCTTTTGGAAGAAGCGGTCTATTGTTGTGATAAGAAACTTGTTGGCGATCCCGAAGACTTAATGGCGCTTCAGCTTAAGGCCTACTGCCTGACCGATATGGGGCGCAACCCGGAGTCCATCGAGCTTCTGGATAAAATTCTGGCAAAGCAAAGTAACAATCCCCATGCGCTATTGGGAAAGGGTCATGCCTTGCTAGGCATGCAACAATATGAAGAAAGCATGCAATACTTTGATGATGTTATTAAAATCAATCCCGATATCAAAGAGGCGCATATATACAAGGGCATGGCCCTCTATTTTTTGGGCAAGTACGATGAAGCCATGGATATAGAGGTTTTTAGAACGGAATTCGCTGAAAAATTTAAAGATGAGCTTGAAAAAAAGAGTAATGAATAGTTTTTTTCTTGTAACCAAGCTTCAATGGGGTTTGTGAACTTAAAATAATCTCTTATGGCCTCTGCCATAAACAAAAGATCGGACTGGCATCCCATTTCTCGGCATCTATTCACCAGGTCCTTCTGAACCCTTTGAAAGATATCACGGAAAAGAGCGAGAAATGACACTTTATAAACAGGGTCTTGCCTTTCGTTATATTCAGAGCACAAAATATTATCGAAATCGCCCCGGAAAAGATGATCTGGGTTCTATTCCGCCAACCCGCGCCTTCAAAAATTACCCGGAAGCAGAGTGCCTGCAGTTGCCTGAGCCTGACCTGAGCCGTCCGGCCAACCTCTGGCAATGTCTGGCCACACGCCGCTGCGAACGCAATACCACTCCCGACCCGTTAAGTCTCCAGGAATTGTCCAAAATAATGTGGGCGGCCCAGGGTGTGACCGCGCGAACCGGCATATATTTGTTACGTACCGCTCCTTCTGCCGGAGCCCTTTATCCTTTTGAAACCTATCTATATATTGACAAAGTTAAAGAAGTTCCCCGAGGGATTTACCATTTTAACGTGGCTGATTTTGCTCTGGAACGCTTGCAGGAGGGCGACTTTAATCGTGCATTTACCGCCGCCAGTCTGGGTCAACCCGTTGTGAAACGGGCTGCGGTGGTTATTATCTGGACCGCAATGATGCTCCGGTGCATGGTCAAGTACCGAGACCGTTCGATGCGTTATATCCCTATGGATTTGGGCCATGTCTGCCAGAACGTTCAGCTGGCTGCAACTGCCATGGACCTGGGTTCCTGCCCCATCGGCGCTTTTTATGATGATGATATCAACGAATTGTTGGGAGTTGACGGTGAGAAAGAAACGGTGCTGTACCTGATCACGGTAGGAAAACTTTAAAAGATATAATATGTTGGGGGTGCAACTCAAGACCGTTGTTTGCTAAAATTGTCATGGATATTTGGTTTCAGGTTTCAGGTGTTAGGTTTCAGGGGAAACGAGGTGACCCATAGCAATTATATGGACGTAGGGTATCTCGAGGTCTAAAAAAGTTGTGTCGGTCCTAAGGGCTGCATGCCTCCTGAAACCTGAAACCTAAAAAAAAAAAGCTTCGTAGCCAAGGTTTGTCAACAGACAGGAATGTTGGTTATCCAGTTTACTTTAAGTTACTCGGATAATATTTCTATAATCGGCGGGATAACGTTGGTGGCGATGTCGGTTCGGGAGCCGCCGCCTAAAACCACTTCTAGACGGCCCTGGGATACTTGTTCGGCGGTTTTTTTCATAAAGTGGGCAATTTTCTGATAACAACGGCCGGTCAAGCCCAGGCTGCCGTAATCACCCTGATGAGTATCAAATCCAAAATACCAGAAGATCAGGTCAGGCTTAAAATCTTTAACCCGTGGATAAAACTCGGCCTTTACGTTGTTGGCATATTGTTCGTCTATATTGTTAACGGTATCGCCCCTGCCCCAAAATCCCCAGGGGCTTCCCGGCGCGCGGATGTCAACTTTAGTGCCGTCCGCCGACTCGTACTCCATTCCGCAGCAACAAACGTGGAGAACATCAGGGTCGTTTTTGAGCAGCTCCCGGGTGCCGTCTCCATGGTGGGCGTCCGTGTCCATAATTGCAAACCGTTGGATATTATGAATTTCGCGCAGATAGGTGATGGTGATGACCACATCATTAAAGCAGCAGTACCCGCCAAAATAGTCTCTCCCCGAATGATGTCCGCCGGCACCGATGAGGGCAAATGCGTTGTCAATTTCCCCGGTGCAGACCTTCTCTCCGGCCAGAACCACACCGCCCACTGAATGCCAAGCTGTTGAGCAGAGAGGGTCTGCCTCCACACCCCGGATAAGTTCCGGAGTGTGCACTTTCAGTATCCACTCCTCTTCTATGGGAGGAGATTCATAGAGGATAACATTATCACGCACGAGAAGATGATCAATGGCTCCGGGGAAATCTTCCAGCCGCGCTCCCCGGGTAAGATAGCTCCTGCGGCTGAAGCTGGGATGGTAAAACACGCCGGTTTTTTTCATAAATTTTCCATATTAAAAATCAGAAAGGGCGGATTTCCCCAAAACTTTTAGATAAGAGGTATCATTAAGATACGAAATGACCCATTGATCGTTTTTATAAGTAAAAAGGTTGGTGCTGGCGGTATCCTGTTGAATCCGCCAAAAATTACTGTTTTCGATTCCCAAAAGGCTGCAACAAATCACTTTGTTCGGCACCCGATGGGCGACCAAAGCAATAGTTTCATTTTGATGTTTTTCAATTAGTTTGTTTATGGCTTCCATGGTCCGGGTGCGAACCTGTTCCAGGCTCTCTCCATTGGGAAAGGTGACCTTATGAGGTTCTCGGAGCCAAAGCATATAAAGATCCGGATATTTTTCCCGCACCTCGTCAAGGCGGACCCCTTCCCAATCGCCGTAGCTGATATCGATAATGGCTTCAAAGGGGGTGACTTGGATGTTCTGAAATTTGGCTATATTTTCAGCCGTTTCCATAGAACGGGAGAGGGGGCTGCTGTAAATGGCGTGGATAGTTTCATTTTTTAAAGCCTCACCGGCCAGATGGACCTCTTTTTTTCCGGTGTCATCCAGAGGAATGTCCATGCGTCCCCGAAAGACTTCCTCCAGATTCCAGGCGGTCTGGCCATGACGAACAAGGTATACTTTAGTCATGTTCGGCGCCTCGTGTATTTAGAGTGTAATCAACTCTCTCAGAATAAACTAGAAAACGTCCTAAACTGCCTAAAATTATTACTGGAATCTTATCTGTTTTAAATATTGCTTGGTTTAAATTCCTTTGATCTGCTGGTGAAGTTCTCGGGTTTTTTCCATTCGGGCACGGTCACGGTCCCCTGCCAAATGACGAATACTCTCATTTGCGTCGGACATTTCCGGATCATCGGGATTTTTTCCTTTCACATATCCGTCTATGAGAAGGCGATATGCATGTATCATTTCCGAAATCAACCGGATAGGATATTCGCGCCCCTGTACTTTTATGGTTTGTAGGCCCAGATCAACATATTGTTTCAGCTCTTCACCCCTGATGGCAAAGGCCACATTTGGCCTGCGGCGGATTCTTTCATTTATCCTGGCGATTTCTTCAGCGCTCTTTTTTTTGCGCCGCATGAGTTTTTCACGCTGAGCCTCGGTTAACAAGCAGAACCGAAAGCAACTGCCGCTTCTGTCCGGCCACCCCTCGTATTCAACGATTTCATTGCCGTCTTCGTCGTGATGGACTTTTTTGATATATGAATCGCTGGTGAATTCGTGAAACAGACAATTGCCCACACCACCGATGCATCGGTTGCCATGAATCAATATTTCAGTCAAAACGCCGACTTCATCCGCCGTTTTTTTAAACTCCCTCAATTTTTCCACGGTATCGATTTCAGTACTGGCAACAATCTGGGTAGCGCCGATGTCACGATAATATTCCATCTGTTCCCGGGTCTGGATATTACAGCCCACACTGGCGTGGATGACCAACTCCGGATAGTTGCGTTTGATAAGCCGAATAAGTTCGGGGGTTTTGGCAATAACCCCCTCTACGCCATATTGTGCCCATTTGGCGACTTTACTCAACACACGGATAAAATCTTTTTCCTGTACTTCCGCGTTAATAGCAACTCGAACTTTGCCCTCATGATTATTTCCAATTCGAACCGCTTGCCTAATCTCACTGTCTTCCAGTTCCCAAACGCATTTTCTGCGACTGAAACCTTTTGCTCCCACATATACGGCATCGGCGCCACTGTCAAAAACGGCATTTACCATTGTGAGACTTCCGCCAGGAGCCAGCAATTCATTCATGGTATTGAACCCTCCTTATTTGCCGGTTTTTTTCTTTCCCGGCACTTAAAATATAATTGTAGAGGATGCAAGTTATAAATTTAAAAATATTGTTCTGCTAACCAACATAAATTTCCGAACATAGAAAAATATGCATCTAAATTTCTATTGTCAAGAAAATTTTAAACCAAAGGCCCTTCCCCCCAAGGGCAAACGCATTTGAATCTCAATACAGGGAGACCGCTCCGCGACGGCGTATATCTCTTTCCAACCGACTGAAACTTGTGCTTAAGCACCCGTAAGCCCAAGCCGAGCCAGAGTTATTAAGAATAATTCGTCGCTTAATTATCCTATTGATTTTTCAAGTCATAATTTCATTCGGCTCGGGCTAACGCGTGTTAAAGTCCTTCAAACAATCAGTCGGTTTCCAAGAGAAACACGCCGTCGCTACGCTGCACCGAAATTAAATGCGTTTTCTCTGCCCTTCCTCCCTAGTAACCTGCTTTCAACATAATGTTATGTAATCGCTCCGCTCTCAAACAGAATGTTTCCAGTTTTGCATCGATCACTTGAGGAAAAGGAGAACCGTCACTTTCAATTGCAAGAAAAGGAAGATCATCAATATTTGCCAGCGCTGATCGAAGCCGACCATTCTTCGGATGGGTTGCCAGTTTCCCTTCACGGTTCATGGCCTCATTAAGGAGGGCCTCTGACAGACGGCTGGGCATGCAGCCAAAAGGACCGATGGAGATCACGCCGCATGCGTGTGAGGCTATCTCGGTTAGGGAACTACCCACTGTCAGAATGGCTTCACCGGCCAGCCTTGGCGATATATAGGGTGCAGCGTTATTAATGACAGATTTAATTTTAAGAGGTTCTTTGTTAATGAAGCCCGAACAGGACAGTATACTTTTAATACGCTTTTTGTAACGGGCCATGGTTTTTTTCCTCAGCATAAATTCCAGTTTTTCCATTTTTGACATGTTATAATCGACAAGACCTTTTTCTACCAAAAAATCAGTATATAATATCCACTCGGCAATGGGAGAACAGACAGTGGCAAACCCTTTTTCTGCGAGACGCTCTGTTAAATACTGGCGGGACAATCCATCCCGTCGCACAAATATCTCGCCAACAAGGGCAACAGTGGGCACCTCTTCTATGGCACGCTTCATGTGAATCCGTCTGAGAAGGTTTGCGGTAGAATCAAGCTGTTTTTCCAGCGGAGCAAAATCACCTTTTTCAAATTGTTCAATTATTAATTCCCACTCTTTATCAAATATGTTTATTGCCGCTCTGACATCTCTAGCATTGGCCAGTATCATCGATCTGATGTCTTCCATGGCATCGGACACAATAATACCCCACCATACCTTTAGCTGGAAGTTATTCCCCATTCCTGTGTAAGAATTTTCAGACGTCAAGGAAAAAAGTGCCACATCAGGTATCCCGAGCCTTCTTACCAGGTCTTCCATAAAAACATAATATTGTCCAAATCGGCAAGGCCCGGATCCGGTAGGCATAAAATAGACCACAATATTGGAGTCGCGCTTTTCCTTACGAATAAAATTAAGCAGCGTCCCTGTGGTGAGTATCAACGGCAAGCACTCTTTGCAGGATGTATTGGCACGACCCAATTTCAGCACCGTTTCATCCGACGGTGGATGAGCTTTGGCATTAAAACCCACTCCCCGCAATACTGCGGCCAATGACTCCGATGCAATTTTACCCATAGACGGTACCAGAATTGTAACCCGTGGATGGGTCATGGGCAACATCTCACCGGAGGAGGTAATTACTTTAGGAACACCGTTATCCAAAACCGTACGGGCAGGATTGAAATTTTGTTTTTTATGGAAAATCTTCTTTTCTGCCAGCAACTGCCGGTATGCGGTAACGATGTCAAGAAACGCTTCAACCCGGGTTTCAAGACCCGCGTCGGCGGTATGGCTGTCCAGCTCAAGGGTCAGGGAAGGTTTACGACCCATGATCTCCCTGAAATATCCGATAATAAACGAGTCCGGACCGCAGGAAAAATTGGTGATAAAAGTGGCGAAAAGTTGGGGATGCCGTTTCACTATCCGGGCGGCCTGAAGAATACGCTGGCCCATTCCCCAGTACATATGGCGCTTTGATTTTTCATTCCCAAACAAAAGAAAATCGAACGGGATGACCCGGATGCCTCTGGATGCAAGTTTGTGGGGAATGCCCATGTGCGCTTCTTCAACAAATCCGTTGTACGGCCGGGCAAAAATTACCACCGCGGTCTCATCCGGATCCGCTTTCAGTTCCTTTAGAGCCGTTTCCCCGATTTGTTTCATCTCGGCCAGACATTCGGTCTGCTGTTTCAATGCGGTTTCAAACGCCGCCCAAGCCGTTTTACGTCTGAATCCCATTTGAACCGCGGTGTTAACTAACGGGTCCCGGGCCGTGTCCAACCCTTTTGTCAAGTCCAGAAGCGGGCAAAGGACTTTTGTTCCTGTTGCTTTTAATTGGGCAAGCTTTTGGCGAAAGCAGGCGTTAAGATAGAAAGTTTCACCCTGCACAAAAGGACATACCTGGGAACTGGAGTTTCCATCCGAAGCAGGAATTGCTTTAAAATGGGGCAAAAAAATGTATTCCGGAGGAGGTTCCATTTCAAGAAGCGAATGAAAAAAACCGTGCGAAAGTTCTGCCGGATAACAAAATGCGGCGTTTTTCTGGTCAATTCCTTCCTGAGAGCACAAATCGGGCACCACCGGTTCAACTCCCAGTTCGCTGAAAAACGTTGAATACAGCGGATAGTAAGTGTTTACCAAAAAACTCCGGTTAATGCCTATTTTCCCTCGATAGGTTTTAATGTTGTGGTTGGGTAGGTTTTGACCGGATTCTGCGGCAAGCGTTGCGCCGTATTTTTCGAAAACAAGATGCTGCCGGACGCGAATCAAATCCAACTGTGAAACATTGTAATTTATATTGTGCCGTAAGTTGTAGTACCGGTTACAGGCGCCGCCAAAGGGGTATTTGGTTCCTTCAAGTTCTATCACGGCAATTTCACACCGGCGGTCACACTTTTCTTTGCCGCCTTTGCAGATAAATGATTTGCCGTAGGTGACCTCTCGGTCTGAAAGAACCTTCAGGTCGAAGCGACTTTTTTGTATCAACCCCATTTCAATTCGCTTTTTTACCTCAAGAGCCACCCCAAAAGCGCCCATCAGACCGGGCTCCGGAGGAACGATGATGGGTTTACCCACCAAGCATGCCATGGCCAGGGGAATCGCCCGGTTGTAACAGACCCCCCCTTGCATGAAAACCTTCTTCCCTACCGGCCGGTTCCCTTTGACCCGGTTCGAGTAGTTCATGCAGATGGAATACACCAGTCCGGCCACGATATCCTCGTGCTTAACGCCCTCGTGGATGGCATTTTTTATGTCGGAGCCGATGAATGCGGCACACTGGTCATTAAAATTGGGCGGATGACGTCCTTTGAGGGCGATATCCGCAATATCTTCCATTGCCACACCCAGGGTCTCAAATGCGGATTCTTCCAACAACGACCCGGTACCGGCGGAACAGGCTTCGTTCATGGCATAATCCGAAGCTACCCCATTGGTAATGTAAGTGTATTTGGCGTCCTGTCCTCCAATTTCAAAGATAGTGTCCACCTGTGGATCAAAATACACGGCAGCAGCCGCATGGGCGATGATTTCATTAATCACACCGTGTGTGAGGGCATGCAGACCGGCAATTTGGCGACCGGAGCCGCACACGCCCAGCCCCTCAATGGATATATCAGAGGGATCCACCCGTTGGCCGATCTGTTTATAAATAGAATCATAGCACTGCCGGGAGGCTGCAACCGGATTGCCGTTCGTACGCAGATAAATATCTGCCAGGATTGCGTTGTCTGCTTTTCTTAGAAGAATCGCCTTGGTAGTGGTTGATCCCACGTCCAGCCCGAGTATACACGTATCGCCCGAACGGATTTTTCCTTTTTTAACAGTTTTGAATTCCACGATATTTTCAAAATCCTGCAAGGGGGCAAGGGTGTCGAATGATGCAGCGTCGACGCTGAACAACTCGGATATACCGGAAAATTTGGAGGTTTCGTGTTCCAGACCCCAGAGGGCCGCGCCCAGGGCTTCGAAATACGGCGCTTCCGAAGGAACAATCAGTCCGGGAATCTGTTCACGCAGGCGCTCGATCATCATATGGTTTAGAGCTGTCCCTCCGGTTATCATAATGTTCTTTCTTTCCACCTTTTTTAAAAGCTCTAAGATTTTATTGGCCATCATCTGGCAAAGACCGGCGGTTACTTTTGATTTGGGAACCCCTTTGTTGGTGGCGTGCGTGCAGTCGGATTTACAGAAAACCGAGCAACGGCCGGATACGGGATACGGTTCTATAGAACCGGCCCACCGGGCGGCCTCTTTAAGGGTTACATTCATTCTCCGAAGTTGCTGAAGAAAGAATTCACCCGTTCCCGAGGCACATTTGTTGCCGGTTAGAACGTTGGAAATTTGCCCCAGCCGGTTTAGAACATAAACCATAAAGGTTTCGCCGCCTGCAGAAACACAGGCAGGACAGGATACGTCCGGAGGTTTGACAAAACGGTAAGCATATTCCACGGCTTCAGGTTCGGGGATTGAGGAAAGTGTTACAAACTTCCGGAATTTTCTGCCGGTGGCCGCTATACGGTCAAATGAATTCAAATCAAGGTTGTTGATGGCAGAGATTAGTGTTCGTTTGGGGTCTCCCTCGTGGGGATGCAGTGAATATGAGACTATTCGTGGGGCTTTTTTCTCTTGTCCCGGGTTTTCTTTACGAAGATTCTTTTCCTGCTCCACCTGAACAATGGAAACCGTAGATGCCCCAAGACAAAGCCCCATCGATCTTATCTTTCCGGGCATAACCCTTTTCGGATTAGATTGCCCCTGTGAACCTTCATATTCCATTGGAAGTCACAAATTCAAACGAGAAAGCAGAATTGCTCTGAAACAACCAAAATTGCGCAAAAAAATTTCAGACGGGTTGAAAGTATAAAGAAAACTGGTTTGGGTGTCAAAGAAAAATATCAATTTATCGAAAAAATATAGCTTCAACAGTACAAGTTCGTTGGCCTCGCTCATCCCACTATGGCGCGAGAATGTTGAATTTACAAGACGATCTAATTAATCCTTGTTTCAAAGTTTTTTCCGTGGTATCTTCATAATTCTGATTGCACTTTTTATATAAATATTTGTAATAAAGAATAGTTAGAGGGAGGAATTAATATGGTACGATTAAGCAAGAGCGCCGGAATAATTCTGGTTTTGATCCTCGGATTCATGGTACAATTACTTTTTATTTTTACGGACAGCATTGACAGCCCGAGTAAAGCGGTTGTTCAATTCAGCAAAGCATATTTTAGCCTCGACAAATCGATGGCCAATAGAATCTGTAAAAAACGGATAGCAACTGAGGATGTCGATGTTATCGCCCAATATATCTACCTTAGGGCCAAAGAAGCCAAAGAGAGGGGATTTGGCATCAGTTTCATGAAAAATAAACTATATCATATAAAAACTGAAACAATATCTAAAAAAGATAATGAAGCACAAATTCGGATAACCGGTAAAATAAGAGTTGCCATAAATCCTGTTTATCCCATTGTCGCTAAATTATTCAACATCGGAGCAACCCATGAGGTTGATGAAACCATTAATGTTATAAAGGAAGATGGCAAATGGAAGGTTTGCGGCAACCTTTTTTCTTTGCCGGTAACTTAGTCAGAACATTCAGAACCAAAAGATATTTGCCACAAAGGCACAAAAGATATCTTTTTATTTTGATCTTGAAAACCTGGCCCAATAGGCCAGGATTTTTTACTTTTTCTTAGTGCCTTTGTGACTTGGTGGCGAAAACATGAAGCTTATATATTCTCGTATTCGTGAAAGAGCCCTCCAGATTGTTTCCAGTTATCCTTCCCCTGACTTTTATCAAGATCATTTTCCATCAAATGAATTGTCCCGTCAGTATTTACAAACAAATCCCTTCACTGTTCAATTACGGACGCTTGTTGCCAAAAAGTTGAAAGATGACTTTGGACATGGCCTTGATCATGCGGTAAAGGTGGCCATAGACGCCGGTACCTTGATGATCATTGAAAATAAACTTGCGGGGTCTTCCAATGACTTTATAAATCGCAGAGTTATTATTGTCCAATGTGCTGCTCTTCTCCACGATATCAAGCGTAAACAAGAAAATCACGCCGTCAAAGGAGCTGCCTATGCCAGGAAAGTTCTGAAAGAATATCCCTTTGATACTGATGAAATCGAGGACATTTGTCTGGCCATTCGAAACCATGAAGCCTTTAAAAGTACTGAAAAATCAAACTCTCTGGACGGTTTGCTTGTTTCCGACTGCCTCTATGATGCCGACAAATTTCGGTGGGGACCTGACAATTTTAGTGATACGGTTTGGACAATGGCATCATTTTTTAAAGTTCCTGTTATGAAATTTATGGAGCTTTATCCCGATGGCATGAAAAAAATTTCTAAAATAAAGGAAACATTCCGTACAGATACCGGGAAAAAATACGGTCCCCAGTTTATTGATATAGGACTCTCCATCGGTGAAGAATTGTTTGATGTTATTCATACGGAGTTTGCAGATTTGTTATAGGCCGCTTATCTTTGAGGTTGTCTGATGAAAGCAAGATTTCCAAATGGTTATAACTCAAACACAACACTCTTGCTGCCTATCATTTTCATTGTTACATCAATTGTAACGGTTTTTATCTTAACCACAAACATCCAAGCGGTTGAAAAAGATTTTCCTTTTTATCCGGGTGAAAAACTTACCTTTCAGCTTAAATGGACTCTTGTCCCTGCCGGGGAAGGCATTTTGGAAATCCTCCCCATAGAAACCATAAATGGCGTTAACGCATATCACTTTGTTTTGACGGTCAAATCCAATTCATTTATTGATTTATTTTATAAAGTTCGGGACCGAATAGATGCCTATACAGATATTGAAATGACTCACACAATCCTGTATAAAAAAAAACAGCACGAAGGAAAAATCAAGAGAGATATAGTCGTGAATTTCAATTGGGATAACAACAAAGCTCAATATTCCACTCTGAAAAATGTCCGAGAACCGATTGACATATTAAAGGGATCTTTCGATCCGTTATCTGTTTTTTATTACACACGTCTTTTTGATCTCAAAGATAATTTGATTATTGAACGTCCGGTAACGGATGGGAAAAAATGCATCATCGGCAAAGCATTTGTTATAAAAAAAGAAATACTTAAATTGACAAGTGGTACATATGATACCTATCTTATAGAACCTGAGATAACACATGTGAGCGGTGTCTTTGAGAAAAGCAAAAATGCTAAAATCCAGGTATGGGTTACCGCAGATAGACGTCGAATGCCCGTTAAAATAAAAAGCACGGTCGTGGTCGGAAGTTTTGTGGGAGAACTTGTTTCATCCACAGGTCTCGGGAAAAAATGACGGTAAGCCTGTAAAAGCTTATGAAATTTGTAACATCTCAATAAATTCAGACCTCGTCATTCAGCTTGAAAAAATAATCGTGACTCCTTATTTTTTGGGGGATTGCATGAAAATTGGACACTGGCCCTCAGGTTTCAGGTGTCGGGTGTCAGGTGTCAGTAGTGAAAAAGTGAGAGCCAGCCTGAAACCTGACACCCGACACCTGAAACCTATGCTTCGAGAAGGC
>CAZKDT010000033.1:0-13029 GCA_964551515.1 uncultured Desulfobacteraceae bacterium
TTCACACCTCCTTTTATAGCCAGGCCTTTTCATACCACTCTTCGATCGTCTTCGTCGGGTAGCCGAGCAGCTCGTGATAAATCTTCACGTTGTCCGCGCCCACCGGCCGCCAGATCCAGAAGAGTCGCCTGGGAGTTTTGGATAATAGGCCTGCTGCGTAAGTGCCGTGCTGCAGGACATCGCCGAAGATGGGGTCATCCATCCAGCGAACCGTACCGCGTGTCCTCCAGTGCTCATTTTCGTAGTATTCCCTGTCATTGCATACGGGCTCAGCCAACAAACCGGCATCCTGGAGTGTCTTTACAACTTCACCCCTGGATTTGTCTTCAGCCCATTTTTCCAGGGCAGCGTAGATCTCGATCTGAGCCTCGCCTTCGACCCTTTCATTATGGGATTTGTACTTTTCGTACAGGTCGTTCATACCGGTGATAGCGCACAGCTCTTTCCAGTCTTCATCCTGGAATGCGGAAACCATGGCATACCTGGCCTCCAGCCGGTCCTGCGGATTCTCGGCATCCGGGTAGTCGGACTTGCCGCACAGAATGATGCCGTGAGCGCAAAGCTGGGTATCCCAGTTGCCCCAGCGCTGGCGGACAATACCGAATCTGCCATAAAGCGGTGCGGCATATCCCAGACAGCGGGTGGCCGCCTGAACCTGGGAGAACTCGATCATGGTGCCCAGACCGGTCTTGCGGCGCCAGAGGAGGGCCGCCAGAATGCCGAAGGTGATCTGGGTGCCGGAGTACCAGTCAATGCACCAGTTGGAATGCTTGGTGGCATGGCCACCCATATACTCGTGCATACCGGTTACCGAAGCAAGTCCGGCGTGAGCCTGGCCCAGAATATCGTAAGAACCTCCGAAACATTTTGGTCCGTAGCCGAAGCCACCGCCCCATACATAGATAAACCTGGGGTTCATCTCCTGGAGGAAGCGAAAGGACTGTTTCCACCGGTCAAAGGTACCCGGACGATAGCACTCGGTGAGTCCGTCGGACATCTTGACCAGCGAGTAGAAAGCCTCCTTCAGTTCGGGCAAATGGTAGTCCATGGTGATGTGATACTCGTTGGGGTTTGCGTTCAGGTATCCCATACCGGTTCCGGTCATAGGCCTGGAGTCATGCAACGGGTAGAGATACGTCTCGTTGAACGGCGCACAATGCCGCATGGGGTCACCCATTCTCGGCATCTCCACCTTGATTACCTCGGCCCCCAACTCTGCCAGGTTGGAAACGGAGTGAGGGGTAAAAATATACATGGTGGTACTCAACCACCGGATCCCCTTTAAAGCTTGGGGCTTTGAGAACTCATTGCCCGGATCGAACTGCGCCTTACAAAACTCCTCGTAAGGCATCTTCATCTCTTCCAGCTCTTCCTTGCACTTGGGGCCCGGCAGATCCTCAATTCTTGTTTCACGTGGGTCTTTCGCCATTACATCACCCCCTTTTCGATATATTCATTGACTTGTGTTTGGCCGATGCCGCACCACTTCTGCAACACTTCGTAGTTATCATATCCAACCGGCCTGCCCAGCACTTTGGTCCGGTGAGGTGTGGCCTGCGCATAGGCATTGGGCGACACAGAGAAGAGTATGGTGCCGTAATGGTCCGTGTCAATGGTGCACACCCAGGGACGATACGTAAAGTGTGGGAACTCGGAGAGTTCGTCAATGAACAGAATGGGTCCGGCTGCAATCTCATATTCCAGAAGCTTCTGCTCGGCCTCGAACCGGTTGATGTCTCTGAGCCACCGGGTGGTCAAGGTGTAGGTTTTGACCAGCATATTCAGAGCGTTCCTGCCGCCCATCTCCTTGAGGATGGGGTCTTCATGAATCAGCCTTCCGAACTGCGGGAAGTCTCGCTCGATACACATACCGATCCGGTACCAGAGCCGGTCGGTCTGGCCGCCGATCATCATGTATCCGTCCCGGCAGGGGTTCCACTCATACTGGTTCAAGTTGGGATCCCAAGCGCCAGTCCTGGCCTTGATGCTCTTGTTAAAGCCGTACCAGCTGATATCAAAGTCGAGAATCTCATTCTGTGTTTCAGCTCCGGTAACCTCGCAGAACTGACCTTCACCGGAAAATTCATCTCTCCAGTAAATGGCTGCCAGCAGGGTGTTGGCGCCCTGCTCACCGGCACAAAAATCTCCAAACCATACACCGGATCGGGTGGGATCGCCGCCCTTGCCCCGGGGAAGCTGGTCCTGGGGGAAACCGGTGTTGTGAACAAACGCGTTTGCGCAGCCGCCAAAAGGCTCTAAGGTCCATTGACCGAACTTGGACATTTTGTCTTTATAGGGACCCCAGGTTCCGCGCACGCCGATGTTTAAATAAACCAATCTGGGGAATTCCTGGGAAAGATCCCTGTACCCCAGACCGATGCTGTCCATGTATCCCGGGGGCATCTCATCGATCACACCGTCGGCCTGGCTGCAAAGAGTCTTGTAAATGGCACGGCCTTCCTCAGTCTCGAGATTAATGGTAACGGATTTTTGTCCCCTCATCTCGTGGATAAAGTCAAGGCCGCATTTTTCGCCGGTAATCTTGCTTTCTAGCATGTACTCTTCCCGGCCGAAGGGAGTGAGATTTCTCAAAGGGTCGCCTCCGGGGGGCTCCACGTTGATCACCTCGGCCCCGGCCTCGCAGAGCAGCCCGGCACAAAACTTGTTGCCCAGTCTCCACTGGCCGCAACAGACAAACTTAAACCCCTGGAGGGCTTCGGGTTTGCCCCAGCAATACTCATACCTGAGGTTGTCCTCACACCACTTGCCAAAATCTTCCGCCTTGCGCTTGGCATAAGTCTTTTCCATGACTTCTTCAAACGAAGGCGGTGGCGTGACCGGCCAGGGTCTGATTTCGGGATTCATCAGGTCTATGGTATCTGCCCGGCTGTTTATTTCAATGTCTCTTTTTTCTGCCATATTTTACCTCCAAAAAGTAGTTAGTAATCCACTTAAGAGTCGATCCAGAGTCCTTTTCAGTTTCAGAGGAACGGTATAGACTCCTCCTCACTGATTTCTACCACCTCCTTTCTAATTAAATTTCGGCTAACGCCGGCAATCATGATAAAACGACCTTTCTGGGTGATTGATAATTATCACGCCGGCAGCCGAGAAATACCTTTCCTAACTTCCTGCTTGCCTTTGGATTGGTCGTTTTTCTTTCCACTTTATGCAGAAAGCATAACAGCGTGATATCACCTCCTTTAGGTAATGATGATAAAAAAATATAAAACAGTGTGCTAAAAAAATGAAAAACTAGGTTATGTATGAACTAGACCCAGTGAATACGATTTTTCGGTTAAAATTTTGCACAGACTTAAAAAATGAATTTGGTTCAGAGTAAAGTATCTACTAAAATTGTTTATAAGTTTTGTCAAGAACAAAAAATGAATTTTATTCAAAAAACTTTTTTTATTTACCCTTTAAACCCGGCTATCAAGGGTTAATAAACCTGAATCTTTAAAGATCCCGAAAAAACAAGGTAAGACCGAATATAGATGTACAACTGTTTTTCAAAAATGTTTAAGATCGAAAAAATACAACATATAGATTAGCGGATATTTAAGAATACATTATAAGCTATTATTTCGTGAAAAAAGAAAAATTAGACTTAACATTTTCCCTGGTTTTGGTTAAAATAAAACTGCTTTAATAACCAATATTTTTTTTGACTTGCAATTTATTGCGGGATATTTTATAGGCAAATGTTTGAAAAATTTTCTAACCATACTTATTCGATGATCGCGGATAAAAATTTTCGATTGGTTACAACAATTTCTTTTGAAAGGAGGTGAACGCTTTCAGCATATCACCCCGGAACGTTTGTCCGAACGTCACCAGGGGTGGAATTTTGGCAAAACTCGACTTTTAAACAGGTTAAACTCATGTCTGCCGGCTCAGGCAGGGATATAAAACCGGTTGTTGAGTGATGGAAACGGCTTACATTTAAAACAGACAACAATAAATAGGGAGGGTTATGTTATGGGAAAAATACCGGAAAATATGCTGCCACCAAAAGAATTTTGGCCTGAATATGTGGTTCCTGAAGAGTTTGCAGATACTCCGGATGAATTGAATCTTACCGACTTTTTGATAGACCGCCATGTTCGCGAGGGAAGAGGTGACAATGTTGCCATCAAATTCATGGATAAAAACGTCACCTATGCTCAACTCCAGGAAATGGTAAACAAGTTCGGTAACAGTCTGAAAAATGAAAACGTTGAACCCCAAGACCGTGTGGGTATTCGTCTGGTGAATTGTATTGAGGCACTGGTGGCCATCTTTGCGGTCGAGAAAATTGGTGCTATCCCGGTGCCCACCTCGCCCCTGTGGTCCGGCGAAGAAGTGGCGTTTGTGGCCAACAATGCGGAAATGAAATTTTTTATCGTTAATGCACCGCTCATGCCTCCGGTTGAGGTTGCCAAACCCAACTTTGAGTTTGGTACCAGAGTCATTACCATCGGCGGCAATGCCGATGAAGTAAAGGCCGCCGGTAATTTGGTTTTTGAAGAGATGCTCGAAGCGGGTTCCCCTGATCTGGAAGCGACCATGCTCAAAGGTACTGATATTGGCATTATGCTCTATACCTCAGGGACCACCGGCATGCCCAAGGGATGTGTCCATTTTGTCAAGCCGGTTGTTATAGAGAGCAAACTGGTTAACAAACATGTCTACAAGATGAAACCCGGTGATGTTCTGGGCGGAGCCGCCCCGGTGTCATTTGCCGCCGGTTTCGGGACCTTTACGCTCATGCCTTTTGAAGGAGGCGCGGCCATATCACTGATTCCAAAGTTCTCACCGCCGGACATGATGGAACTTATCGAAAAGCACAAAATTACGATTCTCACCGGTCTGCCCACCGCGTACAGGGCATTGATAAAGTTCCCCAAATTCAAAGATTATGACAGCAGCTCGGTTCGTCTCTACACTTCCGGCGGTGACGCTCTGGGTGCCGAAACTCTGAAAGCCTGGACAGAACTCACCGGACAGCCCATCTGGGAAGGCCTGGGCGGTACGGAAATGCTCCACCTGGTGACTTCAAACGTCATGAACCCTGAGCCCGTTCCAGACTCCATCGGTAAAGCCATCCCAGGCGTACAGTGCAAGGTGGTCGATGCGGATTGGAATGATTGCAAGCCGGATCAAATCGGCAGTATGGTTATCAAGGGACCCTCGGGAAGCCTCTACTGGAAGCCTTACGAGAATGATAATAAACTTCTCAATTCCCAGAAAAAAGGCGTTGTAAACGGATGGAATCAGATGGGAGATTCGGTCTTCATGAAAGAAGACGGAAATATTTTCTTTGTATCCCGAGAAGACGATATGATTAAAAGCTCGGGTTACCGTATCGGCCCTGCCGAAATTGAAGAGGCTTTAGAAAAACATCCGGCCATTGCAGAAGCCGGTGTGGTGGGCATTCCTGATCCGGATAAAGGTCAGATCACCAAGGCCTGTGTGGTTCTGAAGGAAGGATATGAGGGCAGCGACGAGTTATTTGAAGAACTCAAAACATTTTTGAAGGAGCATATCGCCATCTACAAGCTCCCCAGAGTTATTGAGTATATGAATGAATTGCCGCGCACCCCCACCGGCAAACTGTTGCGGCGCCATCTGAGACCGCCTAAATAAAAAACAACGGTTAGTAGTTGCCATACTCATCATAATTTTCCCTCATTCCTTTGGGAGTGAGGGAAAAAATGTATAACTCTAAATAAAAGGAGGAAAATAATGACAGTTTTTGCAGCCACTAAGATTGCAGATAAAATAGTTTGCAGACAATGTCTTAACATGGAGGAAATGGTCACGGCCCAGAGAGGCATCACCGATCCGGTGACCAATGAAGAAGTGGAGGAAAAAGAAATTCTCTGCGCTCGGTGTGGTAAGAAAATCGAGCCGTTCAAACCATTTTAAAGTTAAGTTGGTCCCCTGGAAACCGGGGGACCAACCTTTCTTGTCAAACAAACCCACGATGAGTTCGAAAGCCCAGATGCGGGCCAATCGGAATATATTTTTGACCATTATTACCCTTTCGAATTTCTGCACCCTCCCCAATTTTTTTATCTTCATACTTGAAAGCAAAAATACCTCGTGTCATACTCTTGGAAAAAATGAATATCGAACGTATTAAAAGATGAACATCGAATATCTTTAAAAGAGTTGTAGAAATCACAAGACGTTCAATCACATGAAATCTTTCTATTTAATAAAACCTTTTCTTTTGGAACGGCGATGGTTCATTTTGCTGGGCCTTGCCTGTTTGATCACGGTAGATTTTTTGCAGCTTTTTATCCCTCGTATTATAAAATGGGTAGTGGACGATCTTACTATCTACAGGATCGATATCATAATCTTGTTAATCTATGCCCTTTACATCGTGGGAATTGCCGTTTTGATAGGTGTTTTTCGCTATCTTTGGCGACGCTGTCTCATCGGAACATCCAGGAGAGTTGAAGAAGGTCTGCGAAACAAACTTTTTTACCATGTTCAGACCCTTTCCGCTTCATATTTCGGCGCCATCAAAACCGGAGATCTCATGGCACATGCCACCAATGATATTCAACATATCCGAATGGCCTCCGGTATGGGCATGGTAGCGCTCACCGACGCCATTGTCCTCGGTACTGCAGCAATCGGGTTTATGGCATACATCAATGTCAAACTGACTGTTTTTGTACTCATCCCCATGCCCATGATCGTTTTGGGGACCCGTTTTTTCAGTAAAAAAATGCACCGCCTCTACGGGGAGGTGCAAGGGGCGTTTTCGGAGTTAACAGAAGTGGTGAGAGAACGGTTTGCAGGAATCCGTATTATAAAGGCGTATAACCAACAACAGGAGGCGGTATCCCGGATTGAATCGGTTTCAAAACATTATATCGGTAAAAATTTGAGTCTGGTGAAAATTACCGGATCTTTTTTCCCCATGATGGTCTTTTTCTCAAACTTAAGCCTGGCCATCGTGCTTTTTTTAGGAGGCAGGCAGACCATAACCTTTACTATAACGCCGGGAGATTTTGTTGCGTTCATCAGTTATTTAGGGCTCCTGACCTGGCCCATGATGGCTATCGGATGGGTAACAAACCTTATCCAACGGGGCAAGGCATCACTCGATAGAATCGATAAGATCATTCAGACTCTTCCTGAAATTGATGATCGGGTGAGGGGCATTATCCTTGAAAAGGTTAAGGGATCCGTGGTTTTTGAAAATGTTAGTTTTTCCTATTTACCTGATGTTCATAAATCCGGATCGTTTTCTGTTCTGGATCGAATTAATATCAACGTGGATCCTGGGAAAATCCTGGGAATAGTGGGTTCTCCAGGGAGCGGCAAATCAACCCTTTTAAACCTGATTCCCAGGATCTTTAACGTGTCACAGGGGAGGATCATGTTAGACGGGATAGATATTCGCAAATTAAAGGTTCGTGATTTGAGATCCCGGATTTCATTTATGCCCCAGGAACCCTTTTTATTTGCCGGCACAATTCGTGAAAACATAATGTTTGGTAATAAAAAGATAAGAGATACGGAATTGATCCGGGCGGCTCAAGCAGCATCTATTTATGAAACCATAACGTCGTTTCCGGACGGTTTTGAGACCCTGGTGGGGGAAAAGGGAATTGTCCTTTCCGGGGGCCAGAAACAGCGTGTTGCCCTGGCACGTGCTTTGATCAAAGATTCAACAATTATGATACTGGATGATCCCATCAGTCAGGTTGATATGGAAACCGGTGATGCCATCATAAAAACCATCCGGTCTATGGCCGGCTACAAGACCATTATTATTGTCTCGCATCGGCTTTCCGCCGTTCGATTTGCCGATCAGATTATCGCCCTTGAAAAAGGTAGTATTATAGAATCCGGTAATCATTCGGAGTTGATGGCGCAGAATAAATATTACGCAAAAACATTCCGTCTCCAAGAGATAGAAGAGGAATATGCATTCTGATTTCGGTTATTTTGAGGAAAAGCAGCTTGGAAAGCCTTATGATGTAAAATCATTAAAACGGCTTTATCCCTATACCGTGCCTTACAGACTGCTGTTGCTTTGCTCAATCATTTTGGTTGTTTTGATAACCCTGTTGGATCTTTCGCTTCCGTACGTTACTAAAATTGCTATCGACCGGTATATTGTACCGCAAAAGGAATCTGCCGGGAACAAACGAACCGATTTAACCGAAGATAACATCAGATATTTAAAGGCGGATATCGCCGACCCTGCAATCCAGGCGATTGTCAATAAATATTCCGACCGTTTCGAGATAGATGATTCTCTGGCAAGAATATCTTTTGACGATCTTTCTCAAATTGGGAAAAAAGATCTTGCAATACTGCGCAAAGATGATCTTTCCGGCGTTACTTTTATTACGGGTATTTTCCTTGCCATGGTCATGGCCGGGTTTGTTCTCAATATGGTGCAGGTCATCATCATGGAATATACCGGCCAAATGATTATGCATGATCTGAGGGTGACACTGTTTGCCCATATTCAGAGCCTGTCGGTTGCATTTTTTACACGCAATCCCGTAGGCCGTCTGGTGACTCGGGTTGCAAATGATATTCAGAACATGCACGAGCTGTTCACTTCGGTAATTGTATTTGTCTTCAAGGATCTTTTTCTGCTGGCAGGGATCACCCTTGTTCTTCTGAGTATTAACTGGCGCCTGGCCTTGGTTTGTTTTACGGTAATTCCTTTTGTTCTGTATACGTCCATCCATTTTTCAAGCCAGGCTAGGGAGGCATTCAGAATTTTACGGCTGAAAATTGCGGAGATCAATACACGGTTTTCGGAAACCATCGCCGGGATAACGGTGATCCAGCTGTTTTTACAGGAGAAAAGAAATTATCTTGCTTTCAAAAGGCTGAATCATGAACACTACCTGGCCGGTATGAGGCAGGTACATGTTTTCGCGGTGTTTATGCCGGTTATAGAGCTTTTGGGGGCGGTGGCCATTGCGGTTGTGATTTTTTATGGCGGCGGCGAAGTTCTGGCGGAAACCATCAGCCTGGGCGCCCTGGTTGCCTTTCTTTCATATATGAAGATGTTTTTCAGACCCATCCGGGACATTGCTGAAAAATACAATATTCTGCAAAATTCTATGGCATCGGCGGAAAGGATATTTTTAATCCTGGATAGTACGGAAAGCTTGCCGCAGTGTGTTCCCAATGTTATGTCCGGCAATACATCCGGCTCAAAAACTCAAAGACAGACTTTGGAAAAAATTTCGGAAGTTTCCCTGAAAAATATTTTTTTTGCTTACGTTAAAGGTGAAACTGTTCTGAAAAATGTTTCCTTCAGCATAACTGCCGGGGAATCCGTGGCTATTGTGGGTCCCACAGGATCAGGAAAGACAACGATAATTAATCTTATCATCCGTTTTTATGACCCCACATCTGGGCGGGTTCTTGTGAACGGGATTGACATTAAAAAAATATATTCTCCTTATGTAAGAGCCAAAATGGCGCTGGTCATGCAAGATCCTTTTTTGTTTTCAGAAACCATACGGGATAATATTACACTGGGGAAAAGAGATATTTCTAAAACGGCTCTTCGGCAAATTATAGAACGCTCAAATTGTAAACCCTTCATAGACAGATTGCCGGCCGGCCTGGATACCGTACTCTCTGAAGGAGGAGCTTCAATCTCAAGCGGCGAGCGCCAGTTGCTATCCATTGCAAGAGCTTTTGCACGTGATCCGGATCTTATTATACTCGATGAAGCAACCTCATATATTGATTCGGGAACCGAATATAAAATACAGGAAGCATTATTTAATCTCATGGCAAACCGAACATCCATCATTGTTGCCCACCGACTTTCAACGGCCCGGGGAGCTGACCAAATTATCGTGCTGAACAGAGGAAAAATTGTTGAGGTCGGAACCCACTTAGAATTAATGCAAAACAAAAGGTTTTATTTTCGATTGAATCAACTGCAAAGCTAAATTCATTTTTCTATTGACAATATTATTTTTTTTTGCATTATTGCGGTGTTCGACATAAAAAGCTTGTTTTTGCTTACCGGTTTGAATTTCTTAGAAAGGCTGTAACTTGCAACACGGAAGGGAAGCAGGCAATTTTTTAATTGAAGCTGAGCGAACCTTGGTCGAATACCGGGTTCCTGTGTTTTTTTAACCCTAATAGAGTAAAGGAGGATTAAGTAAATGGCTTACAACGCTGTAGAAATGGCCGACTGGCAGATTTCAGAAGCGGCCGAAGAAAACATGCCTTATCCCGACGATTGGCGGGAAAAATTGGCCCTGGAAAAGGACGAGATCCTGCCCATGGGAAGATTGTGCAAACTAGATTTCCTTAAGATTATTGATCGGTTGAAAGACAAACCTGATGGCAAGTACATTGAAGTGACCGCCATTACCCCAACTCCGTTGGGTGAAGGTAAGAGTACCACTTCCTGTGGTCTTATGGAAGGTATGGGGAAACGGGGCCTGAATGTCGGCGGTTGTCTGCGGCAACCCTCGGGCGGCCCCACCATGAACATCAAAGGAACTGCGGCCGGCGGCGGCAACTCATTGATCATTCCCATGACTGAATTCTCCATGGGTCTGACCGGCGATATCAATGACATCATGAATGCCCATAACTTGGCCATGGTTGCCCTGACCTCCAGAATGCAGCACGAACGGAATTACAATGACGAACAGCTTGCTCGCCTGACAGGTATGCCGAGAATTGATGTCGATCCCACCCGTGTTGAGATGGGCTGGATCATGGATTTTTGTGCTCAGGCTTTGCGAAATATCGTCATCGGTCTGGGGGGCAGGTATGACGGCTTTGTTATGCAGTCCAAGTTCGGAATCGCGGTGAGCTCCGAGCTCATGGCGATTCTTTCCATTGTGCGCGATCTGGCCGACCTGCGCGAAAGACTGAACAACATTACCCTGGCCTTTGACAAAAGCGGCAAACCCGTAACCACCGGCGATCTTGAAGTGGGTAACGCCATGACCGCCTGGATGCGCAATACCATCAACCCGACCCTGATGATGACTGCAGAGTATCAACCCTGTATGATTCATGCTGGCCCATTTGCCAACATCGCTGTGGGGCAGTCTTCCATCATTGCCGACCGGGTCGGCCTCAAGCTTTTTGACTACCATGTAACAGAATCCGGCTTTGGCGCTGACATCGGTTTTGAGAAATTCTGGAACGTAAAATGTCGCTACAGCGGATTGAAACCTCATGTATCCGTTCTCACAACCACTATTCGCGCTCTGAAAATGCACGGCGGCGGTCCCAAAGTGGTCGCCGGTCTGCCGCTGCCCGAAGAGTATGCCAAGGAAGATCTGGGCTTGCTGGAAAAGGGTGTACAAAACATGGTCCATCACATCAACACCATCCGGATGTCCGGAATCAACCCGGTGGTTTGCATCAACTGCTTCCACACCGATACCAAGGATGAAATCGCCATGGTAAAGAAATATGCCGAAGAAGCCGGTGCAAGTGCTCCTGTGTCCACCCACTGGGAAAACGGCGGTGACGGTGCCCTGGAATTTGCTGATGCAGTGAAAGACGCATGTGAAAAAGAACCTGACTTCAAATTCCTGTATCCCCTGGAAACCAAGCTGCGTGACCGGGTCGACCTGATTGCCAAGAACGTTTACGGTGCGGACGGTGTGGCATGGACTCCCGAAGCTGAAGCCAAGGCCAAGATGCTCGAGAATGATTCCAAATATGATGATTACACCACCATGATGGTCAAGACACACCTGTCTCTGACCCATGACCCGGCGGTCAAGGGGACACCCAAGGGATGGACCCTGCCGATTCGCGACGTATTGATCTTCTCCGGCGCCAAGTTCCTGTGCCCCTGCTGCGGTGCCATCAGCCTGATGCCTGGAACCAGTTCCAACCCGGCCTATCGAAGAGTAGATGTGGATGTTAAGACCGGAAAGGTTACAGGACTGTTCTAAATCGTATAACCAACAACTGATTTAACCCATCCAATAGGGTCCGGATTTATTTCGGACCCTATATTTTTTGCCGTAATATGTGAAAAAAATATTACCAAGGAACACCATATTTCCCAAACAAACGCTTAAAAAATTTGGCTTTTGAGAAAATGTTAATATCCAATGTCAAATTCTCAATATCCAATTTTCAAGTTTTTTTCCGTTGAACATTGAACATTGGATATTGGATATTTCAACAGGGACACGAACCACGCAGGCTTTCATACAGCGCAATTCCTACCGTGGTGGACAGGTTTAGGCACCTGATTTCATCAGTGATGGGGATATGATAAGTGCTATATTTATATAAAGATATGATGGGTTGCGGAAGTCCTTTTGTTTCCGAGCCGAAAATTAGAAAAAGTCTGTCACAAGGTTTCATGGACCAAAAGGGCGTTGCACCGTTTTTGGTAAATAGTGCGACTTGGTTTTTTTGTGGCGCCATGTTTTCCTGAAAACTGTCAAAATCGTCCCAGACCGAAAGTTTGACTTTGTGCCAGTAATCCAGACCCGCTCTTTTAAGTTCACGGCTTTCAAGGGAGAAACCCAACGGTTTAATCAGATGAAGAAAGGCAGCCACCCCCAGACAGGTTCGTCCGATATTGCCGGTATTCCATGGCACTTCCGGTGCCACCAGAACAACGTGGCGTTCGGTCTTATTATTCGTAATATTTTGAGGAGGGGTATTCATCTACAGGCGATTGCCACAATATGGGCAGTATTTGAAATTCTTATCTAATTCCTTACCGCAGTGATGACATATTGCACCTTTTCGGTCTGCCGGGTGACCATATTCTTCTTTGAATCCGTGCACCGTTTTTTCACATCGGTCACACATGATAAACGGCTCACCCTTTTTGATCCTTAACACCGGAATAAAAAAAAGATACAAATAGTGATCTATCCGTTTTAAATGAGCGCATACCAAGCCACATGTCCGGCAAAGCCTGGGGTTATTATCAATAATAATTGTTTTAGGAGAAACACCGGCAATTAAAAACATATAATATTTAATGGTTCCTTGCTAAAATAACATGTTATAAATGTAAGTTCTCAATAAATTATGGAT
>CAZKDT010000034.1:0-12912 GCA_964551515.1 uncultured Desulfobacteraceae bacterium
TGTGGTTAGTGCTGACCGAAAATTGAGGGTTGAAAGGCTAATAGACCGCGATAACGTCTCTTGTAGGGAGGCTGAAAAACTTTTAAATGTTCAGATGCCGGATAAAAAAAAGGTTGAACGTGGAGGGGTTGTATTGTCAAATAACGGTTCAAAGGAGCAACTCATAAGATCTGTTGATCAGTTATATGAAAAATATTTTAAAAATAGACAAAAAGGATCAAAAATCCTTGACAGGCAGAAAATCATGTTTTAGACTATTCAAAATTAATGAGAACACACCCGTTTGGATCTCCCCTTATGGACCATTTGGAAAGAATGCCTGTTTTTTCAAATTAATTCACTGAATGTTTATATTCTTCCATGAAAGCCGATATGGATCCGGTTAATAATTTATAAGATTGTCTTATAACCTTACACAACGCGGCTAAACTGCTTATAAAAAGGAATTCCATCATTATGAACATTGTTCAACTTAAAGACAAGAAAATCAGCGAGTTAGCCATTTTGGCCAAAGATTTCAAGATTGATGGGGCTGCTGGAATGAGAAAGCAGGATCTTATTTTTGCCCTGTTACAAGCAGAGATTGAAAAGACCGGTTTGATATTTGGGGAAGGGACACTCGAAATACTTCCAGACGGATTCGGATTTTTGCGGGCACCTAATTATAATTACTTGCCGGGACCGGATGATATTTATGTGTCTCCATCACAGATACGTCGTTTCAATCTAAAAACCGGAGATACTGTGTCCGGGCAGATTCGGCAACCCAAGGAGACGGAACGATATTTTGCTCTGTTAAAGGTCGAGGCGGTAAACTTTGAGGACCCTGAGTTAGCCAGGGAAAAAATTCTTTTTGACAATCTGACCCCACTTTATCCCAACAGAAAAATAATGCTTGAAGCTGATTCTGATAATTATTCCACGAGAATAATGGACCTTTTGACTCCCATCGGTTTTGGCCAAAGAGGTTTGATCGTTTCACCCCCCAGATCAGGCAAAACAATGCTTTTGCAGTCAATTGCCAATAGTATCAGTATAAATCATAAAAATATTATTTTGTTTGTACTTCTTATTGACGAGCGGCCCGAAGAGGTCACGGACATGGAGCGATCCGTGGACGGGGAGGTTATCAGTTCGACTTTTGATGAGCCTGCGGAAAGGCATGTTCAGGTCGCTGAAATGGTTATTGAGAAATCCAAGCGCCTAGTGGAACATAAAAAAGATGTGGTTATTCTTCTGGATAGTATAACCCGGCTGGCACGGGCATACAATTCTGTTATCCCTCCAAGCGGGAAGATACTTTCCGGAGGCGTTGATTCAAATGCACTTCAACGCCCAAAACGTTTTTTCGGAGCTGCCAGAAACATTGAAGAGGGGGGAAGTCTCACCATTATAGCAACTGCGTTGGTTGATACGGGAAGCCGTATGGATGAAGTTATTTTTGAAGAATTCAAGGGGACCGGCAATATGGAAATTCAATTAGATCGCAGGCTTGCCGATAAGCGGGTGTTCCCTTCAATTGATATTAAAAAATCAGGTACTCGCAAGGAAGAGTTTCTTTTGGATAAGGAAACACTGACGCGTGTCTGGATTTTAAGAAAACTCCTTTCTTCCTTAAATCCGGTCGATAGTTTGGAGTTTTTGCTTGATAAAATGCATGGTACAAAGGATAATCAAAATTTTCTTAATTCTATGAATTCGTAAAAGAAAAGCAGGAGGTTGGAAATATATGAAAAAGGACATTCATCCTGAGTATAAAGCAACGACCATTAGGTGCGCATGTGGCAATGTATTGGAAGTAGGTTCGACAAAATCGGATATAAGTGTTGAAGTCTGCTCAAAATGCCATCCTTTTTTTACAGGCAAACAAAAACTTGTGGACACCGCCGGACGAATTGAGCGCTTCCGCAAGAAATATGAAAAATTTCAGAACCAATAGACGCCCTTCACCGATACTGCAAATCTCTCATATGAACAGGCAAAAGGTGATGGGCAGTTTATTTTTGGGCATCAATGTTTTTTTAATGGAACGATCTGAACAAGACTCATGCTTGATAGATTGATAGGTGTTGAAAATCGATTTTTAGAGGTCGAAAAGCTTTTGAGCGATCCCGGGATTGTACAAGATCTGAACACATACCAGCAATATAGCCGGGAGCATGCCGATCTTAACAAAATTGTTTCGGTTTTCAGAAAGTATAAGCGGACCTTAGAAGAGCTTAATGACAGCATGGAGCTTTTAAAAGACAAGGACCCGGATATAAAAGAGATGGCCCGGGATGAATTCGGAACCCTAACGCTCAGGAAAGAGAACCTCGAAAACGATCTCAAAAATCTCCTTTTGCCCAAAGATCCCAATGATGATAAGAATGTTATTGTTGAAATAAGGGCAGGAACCGGCGGAGAAGAGGCCGGGCTGTTTGCAAGTGATCTTTTCAGAATGTACACCCGGTATACTGAAAGGAAAAATTGGAAAGTCGAAGTCATGACCCACCATCCCACCGGTGTTGGCGGTTTAAAAGAAATCATCGCCATGATCCACGGCAAGGGGGCATACAGCCGTTTTAAATATGAAAGCGGCATACATCGGGTTCAGCGTGTTCCGGAAACCGAAGCTCAGGGGCGGATACACACCTCTGCAGTGACTGTTGCGGTTTTGCCGGAAGCCGAGGATGTTGAACTTCATATCGATCCCAGTGAGATTAAAGTCGATGTGTTCCGATCAACCGGTCCGGGGGGGCAAAGTGTAAATACAACCGATTCAGCGGTACGTCTTACCCATCTCCCAACAGGTATGGTGGTAACCTGTCAGGATGAAAAATCTCAGTTGAAAAATAAAAACAAGGGCATGAAAGTACTGCGTGCCCGTATTCTTGATCGTATGATCATAGAGCAGGATGAAAAAAGATCCAAAGAACGGAAAAGCCAGATAGGGAGCGGAGACAGAAGCGGAAGAATCAGGACGTATAACTTTCCCCAGGGGAGAGTTACCGACCACCGGATCGGACTTACCCTTTACAAGCTTGAAAACATTATGCAAGGAGAATTAGACGAGATCATAGAAAAGCTTGCAACTTTTTATCAGACCCAGGCATTAGAGAATGCAGAATCAGCCGAAGCCCAGGGATCCTGAATGGACCATAATAAAACTTCTCAAATGGACCACTTCTTATTTTAAATCCCACGATATAGACAGCCCAAGATCTACAGCCGAAATACTTCTTGCACATGTATTAAAATTAAAGAGAATAGATCTGTACTTACAATACGACAAGCCGCTTTACATAGATGAGCTCTCAAAATTTAAAGTTTTAATAAAAAGGAGAATTGAGCGGGAACCGGTTGCATATATTATAGGAGTTAAGGAATTTTGGTCCATGGATTTCGCTGTCACAAAAGATGTCTTAATCCCGAGACCGGAGACCGAATGCTTGGTTGAGGCTGCATTAAGTCTTTTGCCTGATGATAAAAGTCCTGATGTTAAACGGATGTCAAAAAGCATATTAGAGCTCGGCACAGGGTCCGGGGCTGTAATTCTTGCCATTGCATCCATGTGGCCGAAATATATTTATTTTGCATCTGACCATTCAGTTAAAGCCGTTAAGCTGGCCAGACAGAATTCAAAGTTACATGGACTTGATACTGCTGTCAGTTTCTTTTGTGCTGACTGGCTTATGCCTTTAAAGAACGAAATGCAACCATTTGACATGATCATATCAAATCCACCTTACGTTCCAACTATGGTTATTGGGCGCCTCCAGCCTGAAATTTACAAGTATGAACCGATTTCGGCCCTTGACGGCGGTAAAGACGGACTTTTCTGTTTAAGACATATTATTAACACTGCCCATCTATATCTTAACCCGAATGGGAGCTTGCTGCTGGAGATCGGTCATGATCAGAAAAATGATGTCCGGAGTATTATAGAAAAGTGTGGGAATTATGAAAATGCCGTATTTATAAACGATTATAGTGGATACAACCGTGTTGTTTGGGTGAAAAAGAAAAAAACTGTTGCGAATCAATAGTTGATTTGTTAAATATATTAGTTTTATTAATTCGCACGCCTTTGGACCTGTTTCCTGGTGCCCCGCATGGAGGGGTTGGAGTCAGGGATGATATTGGCGGTGGAAAAACCGTTTAAGAAGGGAGAAAATAATGGCTTATATTACAATGAAAGAGCTACTTGAATCCGGAGTGCATTTTGGTCATCAGACAAAGCGCTGGAACCCCAAGATGAAGCAATATATCTTTGGGGCCAGGAACGGCATCTATATTATTGATCTTCAGAAAACTGTCCGAATGTTCAGGAGAGTATATGATTTTGTAGTGGATATCGTTGCAAGTGGTGAGTTGATTCTTTTTGTAGGCACCAAAAAGCAGGCCCGGGATGCCATCTATGAAGAAGCGAATCGAAGCGAAATGTTTTACGTTCATAACCGATGGTTGGGCGGAATGTTGACAAATTTTCAGACCATAAAAAAAAGTATAGAACGTCTAAACTATCTAAATACAATTGTAAATGACGGATCGATCAATCTTTTTCCCAAAAAAGAGGGGCTGAAGCTTCAAAAGGAACGGGTAAAGCTAGATAATAATCTTGGTGGAATACGCACTATGAATAACCTTCCCGGTGCTATTTTTGTCGTTGATCCCAAGAATGAGGCAATTGCAGTTCGTGAAGGGAGAAGACTCGGGATTCCGATTATTGCGATTGTTGATACCAATTGTAATCCTGATGAGATTGATTATATCATACCCGGTAATGATGATGCCATCCGAGCAATACGGCTGATCACATCCAGAATTGCTGATGCTTGCATTGAAGGTAAAGAGCGCCTGGATGAAAAACAGCAGGCTGAAGCTGACAAAGAAATGGAGGAAGTATCTGAAGTTGCGACTGTTGGTGCGGAATTAAAACCGGGTGAAAGAAAGATTATTTCAGACGGTTTGGCGGGGCCTGTTGTGGAAATAATAAAAAAAAAAACATCTACAACCAAAAATGATGATAGAGCCCCTGAAGTTTCTGAAAGTCAGGAGGCGGGAGAAACAACTGAAGCTGAAGAAACAGGAGAATAATGATGGCAACAATTAGTGCTGCGATGGTCAAACAGCTCCGTGAACAGACTGGAGCAGGAATCATGGATTGTAAAGAAGCACTTTCTGAGTGTAGTGGAGATGTAAGCAAAGCGGTTGATTTTTTAAGAAAAAAAGGCCTGGCTACGGCTGCTAAGCGAGCCGGCAGGGTCACGAGTGAAGGAATAATTGAGTCTTATATTCATATGGATAGTAAACTTGGTGTTTTGGTCGAAATCAATTGTGAAACCGATTTTGTCGCAAAAAATGATGATTTTAAGGAATTTGCAAAAAACATTGCAATGCATATTACAGCTACCAATCCTGTAAGTATACGGCCGGAAGATGTCCCGAAAGAGACGATCGAAAAAGAAAAAGAAATTTACCGTGAACAGGTCCGGCAAATGGGCAAACCTGAAAAAATAGTAGATAAGATAGTAGAAGGCAAGCTGAAAAAATATTTTAAGGAGAACTGCCTGATGAATCAGGCATATGTTCGTGATCCAGATATAACCATTGAAGATTTATTAAATGAAATAGTTGCAAAGATCGGTGAGAACATTGCAATTAAACGTTTCGCAAGATTCAAAATAGGTGAGTAAAGAGCTTTAGCAATGCCCCGATTTAAAAGAGTTTTATTGAAACTGAGCGGTGAAGCGCTGATGGGCGATCAAAGCTTTGGAATAAGCTCTGATGTCATAAAATATGTGGCTGAAGAAGTCCGTTCGGCATTTGACTTAGGAGTTCAAATTGCCATCGTTGTGGGCGGTGGTAATATTTTCAGGGGAGTTGCTGCCGCTTCATACGGTATGGACAGGGTCTCTGCCGACCGCATGGGTATGTTGGCCACGGTGATTAACAGTCTGGCCTTACAGGATGCTCTGGAAAACAATGGAATCATGACTCGTGTTCAAACCGCCATTTCAATGCATGAGGTAGCCGAACCGTTTATAGTCCGGAAAGCCATCCGCCATCTTGAAAAAGGGCGGCTGGTGATATTTGCGGCCGGCACCGGCAATCCTTATTTTACCACAGATACAGCTGCCGTGCTCAGGGCACAGGAAATACGTGCCGAAATTCTTTTAAAGGCAACAAAGGTTGACGGCCTTTACGATTCGGACCCGGTTGCTGAGAAAAATGCTAAATTTATAAAAAAAATCAAATATATGGAGGTCATTGAAAAACAGCTCCTTGTTATGGATATGACCGCTATTTCTCTGGCCATGGATAATGAGCTTCCTCTTATTGTTTTTAATTTGTTAAACAAGGGGAATATAAAAAAGATTATATGTGGAGAAGCGATCGGAACCCAGATAAATAATTGAACCTTTATAAGGAGAAATCCATGATTGAATCGATATACCAGGAAACAAGGGAAAGTATGGATAAGTCGATAGACGCTCTTAAAAATGAATTTAAGAGGGTCAGAACCGGGCGTGCTTCCCCCTCCCTTCTTGATGGTATCCGGGTTGAATACTACGGAACAATAACTCCTCTTAACCAGATGGCATCTTTGTCTGTTCCTGAAAGCAGACTTATTATCATACAGCCATGGGATGTTTCTGTGATCAAGGATATAGAAAAGGCAATATTGAAATCTGACTTAGGTTTAACGCCTTCAAACGATGGCAAGCTGATACGTATTTCCATTCCGCCGCTTACTGAAGAGGGAAGAAAACAACTTGTCAAGGTTATATATAAAAAAGGCGAAGAATATAGAATAGCAGTGCGTAATATCAGGCGTGATTCCAACGATCTGTTGAAAGGATTGAAAAAGGACGGTGAGATTTCGGAAGATGATGCCTTCAGATCTCAGGACCAGGTTCAGAAGATAACAGATAAGTATATCAAGCTTATTGATGATATCTGTAAAGAAAAAGAGAAGGAGATCCTTGAATTCTAATACATCTTCCTCTACTTACAAAGACCTTGATCCTGCAAAATTACCATCGCATGTTGCCATTATTATGGATGGTAATGGCCGGTGGGCCAAAAAACGCTTTTTAAGTCGGATTAAAGGACATGAAAAGGGTTCGGAAACTGTTCGGACCATTGTTCGAGCCTGCCTCAAAATCGGAATTTCCCATCTAACTCTGTATGCTTTTTCCACTGAAAACTGGCAGCGACCTCAATCTGAGATCGCTGCTCTAATGACCCTTCTTAAAAAATTTCTCGAATCGGAACAAAAAGAGATGCTGGATAACAACATTCGCCTGTATGCAATCGGACAGACAGAGCGATTGCCAAAAAATGTCCGGCAAGTACTATACAACACCATGACGTTAACAAAAAAAAATGATGGCATGCTTCTCATTCTGGCTTTGAGTTACGGTGGGCGGGATGAGATCGTCAAGATGGTTAAAGAAATTGTAGTAAAAGCCAAAAATGATAGTATTAATACTGATGAAATAACGTCGGCAATCATATCTGAACATTTGTATACAAGTGAAATACCTGATCCGGATCTTTTGATTAGGACAAGCGGAGAAATGCGCATAAGCAATTTTCTCCTGTGGCAGATAGCCTACACGGAAATTTATTTTACGGATACATTGTGGCCCGATTTTGGGAAGGATGAATTTGTGAGAATTTTGCAAGACTATCAGCAGCGTGAACGAAGATACGGTAAAGTCAGACTGTAATAATTGCCAAGAAGTACAGAACTTAGGGGCTTTGTTCCAAATAGATAAAACATGTATTCTCGATGAATTATAGTATTTCCGAGGCATTTAATTAATCGAAACGCTCGGACTTCCTTCATCCGGCACGAAACCCATTAGCAAATTGATAGGATGGGGGATTCCCTTTTTGTAACATTTTAGCTTGCTTAAACTTTATCGCATTCGGACAATATGTATTTAAAACGATGGATTACAGCTTTTGTTGCCATTCCATTTCTTGTTTTGCTGATCGGTAGTGGAGGAGCATTTATGTTTGCTGTGGTTATCGGTGTCTTATGCCTCATAGCTCTTTGGGAATTTTTTCGTATTGTGCCTGGCAAAATTGAAAGCTCAAATCCATTTTGTTTTAAGCTTTTAGCTTTTATCATGGGTCCGGCTATTATCTGGGCTGCATATATGAATTCATTCAAAAGTGTTTTAGGCATTATTGCTTTAAATCTTATTGTTTCTGCCCTGATCTCTCTTCCCAAGTTCAAATCTGATGAATCTGTATCGGAGATTGTTTTCAAACAAGTCTTGAGTGTTATATATATACCTTTATTACTATCCTATCTTGTTCTGATACGAAATGGAGATGACGGTGTTTCCTGGATATTTTTTCTGTTAATCATGGTTTTTCTGGGTGATACAGGTGCATTCTATGCCGGGTCGTATTTAGGAAGACATAAGCTTTGCCCTGCTGTAAGTCCGAACAAAACCATTGAAGGTTCTGTGGGTGGGCTCGCCGTAAATGTATGTGCTGGCGCTTTGTTCAAAATCTTTTTCTTTCCGCTTTTTCCGTGGGGCTTAAGCATCCTGTTTTTCCTTTCCATAGGTGTTGCCGGACAGGTGGGCGATTTGTTTGAATCTGAGCTTAAGAGAGTCAGCAAAATAAAGGATTCCGGTACATTACTTCCAGGTCACGGCGGTATTCTGGATCGGATTGACGCGTTACTTTTTGCCGCTCCGGCAGCTTATTTTTTTAAAGAGTATATATTATAAAATGAAAAATCTCTCCATTCTCGGGTCCACGGGATCCATCGGGCGTAATGCACTTGAAATTATAAAAATGTTCCCAAAGCGATTTTCTGTAAAAGCGCTTACAGCTAAAAATAATACTACTTTGTTGGCCAGCCAGGTGGAAAGATTCCACCCTGAACTCGCTGTGGTTTTTGATGAAACCCGTGCCATTGAACTGAAAAGCATGCTCCCGTCAGGATCAGGTGTTGAAATTATGTATGGACAAGAGGGCTACAGGACTGCGGCTACCTATGATTCTATTGATATGGTTGTTATCGCAGTTGTGGGATCGGTCGGATTGATACCGACCATTGCTGCCATAGAGTCGGGAAAAAACATTGCCCTGGCAAATAAGGAAACCCTTGTAATGGCTGGTGAGATTGTTGTAAAAAAGGCGGAAATAAACAGAGTAAAGATACTTCCAATAGACAGTGAGCACAGCGCAATTTTTCAATGTATTAAGGGCAACCGCAGGCAGGATTTGGATAGAATCTTCCTCACGGCTTCCGGTGGTCCGTTTTTAAACCGGCCGGAAAATGAATTTGCGAAAATCAAACCCCAAGATGCACTCCATCATCCAACTTGGCAGATGGGCAAAAAAATTAGTGTCGATTCAGCAACCTTAATGAACAAGGGGCTTGAGTTTATAGAGGCAAAATGTCTATTCGGTGTTTCACAGGAAATGATTGAAGTTCTGATCCATCCACAAAGTTTGATCCACTCCATGGTTTCCTTTAAAGATGGATCGGTAATGGCCCAGCTTGGCATTCCAGATATGAAGGGAGCAATTGCGTATGCCCTGTCATATCCGGAACGTCTTGCAATGGAGCAGCCGTTGCCTGATTTTGCAGGGATCGGAGCGCTAACTTTCGAAAAGCCTGATTTAAATAAATTTCCATGTCTCGGTCTGGCATATAAGGCCTGCCAAACCGGAGAGACGCTGCCGGCAGTGTTGAATGCCGCAAATGAGGTAGTTGTTCAGGCCTTTTTAAAGCAACAGGTGCCATTTGTCGCAATACCTGAGATTATAAAAAAAACAATGGAGAGCCACATGGTTGTCACAGAGCCGGCCTTAGATGACATCCTCGAATCTGACAGATGGGCGAGGGAGCATGCCAGGAATTTGATCGACATGATATAATAATGAACTCTTAAAAGATCTGATTTAGACGGTTTCGTAAAAAGTTCAAATTCAAGGCGCGCAAATTTTGCAATCATCGGCTATCCGCCGGTCCCGTAGGGAGCGTACTTGTCGTACGTTGAATGATTACGAAATGCAGCACAACGCAGAAGTTGGACTTTTTACGAGACCGTCATATAATAATACATTTATTTTTTAGCAGGAACTATTACGGTAATGAGCATTAATATATTTGCATTAGTCGTTGTTTTAGGCGTACTGATATTTTTTCATGAGCTGGGGCATTTTCTGGTTGCCAGGTTGCTTGGTGTGGGTGTTGAAAAATTTTCACTCGGTTTTGGTCCCAGATTGATCGGCAAAAAAATCGGCATTACCGATTATCTGATTTCCGCTATACCTTTAGGCGGATATGTTAAAATGGTTGGTGAAGAACCCGATGCTGAGTTAGCCCCAGCCGACATTCCGATCTCGTTTACCCACAAGAATGTCTGGAAAAGGATATTAATTGTTGCGGCAGGTCCTTTTTTTAATATTATTTTGGCTGTGATAATATTTTTTGGTATTTTTCAAATTTCCGGCTTGTTTATATTAAAACCTTCATTAGGAGAGGTACAGGAAGGAACGCCTGCATACAGGGCAGGATTGATGAAAGGTGACATTATTACCTCCATAGACGGAGTTGATCTCTCCACCTGGGACGAGATGGCAGAGATTATTACGGCAAGCAACGGAAAGCCCCTTACAATGTCCGTGCGCCGTAAAGATACTATCCTGATGGTAAATATTACGCCGGAACTGAAAATATTTCAAAATATATTTAACGAGGATGTAGAACGGTATGTAATCGGAATTACTGCTTCAGGTGACGGGTTTTCAAAAGATTTGAATATATTTCAGTCCCTTTCGGAAAGCATTGTTCAGACTTATAAAATAACCGTCATGACCATAAAGGGTGTTGCAAAGCTTTTGCAGGGGGCTATTTCACCAAAAACGCTGAGCGGACCGATTATGATAGCTCAGATGGCCGGGGATCAAGCCAGGGAAGGGGTGATAAATTTGATCTTTTTCATTGCACTGATTAGCATAAACCTTGCCATTCTCAATTTTCTTCCCATCCCGGTTTTGGACGGCGGCCATCTGGTTTTCTTCTTTATTGAGGCGGTCAAGGGAAGTCCGGTAAGTACAAGGGTGCGCACCATTGCCCAGCAAGCAGGTATATTTGTTCTGATCTCGTTGATGATATATGTGTTTTATAATGATATTGCACGGGTGTTTTTTAGTTAGTTGATAACGAAGCTTTGGCTCAAAAAGACAAGTTTATGGTGTTAGAATATCCATGTAGTTTTATAAAAACTCGATATAAATTTTAAGATCTTCGCTTAGAAGACATTTGATGGTGGTAATTTGACTATGCCGTATCGACTTGAGATAGCATTAAAGTCTGAGCTGATCGATGCTGAAGGCAGCGGAATCCGTCAGAAGGCAAAGAATTATTTTGGTATCGAACTCGACAGCGTTCGCAGTATTAATGTGATTACCATTGACGCCAATCTTTCGAAGGACCAACTGAAAACCATCCAGACAGAAATCTTTACCAATCCTGTGACACAGGTCTCTTCCTACGATCCCCTTGACATAGAGTTTGACTGGACCATTTGGCTCGGCTATAGGCCAGGCGTCAGAGATAATCCCGGAAGTACCGCTGTTGAAGCGGTGGAATATGTTCTGGGAATAACGTTCGGCCCAGACCAGGCAATCTACACTTCAAAGCGGTATTGCCTGAAGGGTAAAGGACTGGTCGTGGAAGATATGGATAAGATTGCCGCCGAACTTCTTGCCAATGATATTATCCAGCAGTGGAAAATTTTTCCGGTCGACAAATGGAATCCTGACGAGGGAACCGGAATTATCATCCCCAGAGTAATACTTGATCATACCCCGACAGTTACAGCAATTTCTGTAGATAGCAATTCGACCCTTAAAAAAATCAGTGACGAAAGGGGCCTGGCGTTGAACCCGGCTGATATACCGTTCATAAGGTCCTATTTTTTGGACGACAAGGTGCAAGCCGCACGTGCATTAGTGGACCTTTCAGACCCCACGGATGTCGAACTTGAATATATTTCCCAGGCAAGAAGCGATCATTGTAACCATAATACATTTAGGGGTCTGTTCCGTTACCGGGATCTTGAAACCGGTGAGACGGAGGTTGTGGACAATTTATTCAAAACTTGCATAGAGACGCCGACTTTGGCGCTAAAAGAGAAAAAGCCGTGGGTTGTATCGGTATTGTGGGATAATGCCGGTGTGGGACGTTTTGACAGCAACCATTATTATGTTATTACCGGTGAAACCCACAATTCTCCATCCAATATGGAAGCATATAGTGGAGCTATTACCGGTATTGTGGGGGTTTACCGTGATCCTCTGGGAACCGGCAAGGGTTCAAAGCTGGTGATGGGCAGTTACGGATATTGTGTAGGACCGAGGGATTATAACGGGGTTCTTAAGCCGCATCTTCATCCCAGGCGACTGCTGGATGGTATTATAGAAGGGGTAAAAGACGGCGGCAACAAAAGCGGAATCCCTACAACCTTTGGCCAGGTGCTTTTTCATCCTGGATATATGGGAAAGTGTCTTGTGTTTGTGACAGCAGTGGGAATTATGCCGGCTATGATCAAGGAAGAACCGGCGGAGAAAAAGAAAACATCTCCGGGAGAGCTGGTTATCATGTGCGGTGGGCGGGTCGGCAAAGACGGGATTCACGGAGTGACTGCTTCATCAGAAACTTTTTCCAAACACACCCCTGCCGGTCATGTCCAAATCGGTGATCCCTATACCCAAAAAAAAATGCATGATTTTCTCTTAGAGGCCAGGGACCATGGTTTGATAAGATTTATTACGGATAATGGCGGAGGAGGGCTTTCATCATCGGTTGGTGAATCCGCCCGATTCAGCAACGGGTGTGAAATTCAACTTGAAAAGGTTCCCTTGAAATATCAAGGGCTTGATCAG
>CAZKDT010000035.1:0-12749 GCA_964551515.1 uncultured Desulfobacteraceae bacterium
CTTTGTCTTTATTATAAATGGTAGAATACATTGTTCGATGTTCAAAGTTCGACGTTCATCTTTTAAATGACTTCAAGGTGCGGATTCTTCATTAAAAAATGTTGAATCTGAATTTATACTAAGTTTGTAGCCCCAAATTTACTTAAGGATATTAATCCCATTCGGAAAGGGAAGGTGATCGATTGCTAAAATCCATTGAACATATCCCCACGATCTGCCCGTATTGTGGCTGTGGATGCGGCATATACCTGGTGGTCAAAAACGGCAACATAGCGGGTATGGAGCCTTGGAAGGATCATCCGGTATGTGAAGGAAAAAACTGCCAAAAAGGAAGGAATGCTCATACCTTTTCAACGAGCGATCAGCGGTTGAAAACGCCACTGATAAAGAAGAATGGCGTTTTTGAAGAGACCTCCTGGAAGGCGGCATTCGGGTTGATCGCGGAAAAACTTCAGAATGCGGAGCCCGATGCAGTGGGGTTTATCAACTCTGCGAAGTGCTCGAATGAGGATTTGTATGTCATTCAGAAGTTTATCCGGGTGGTTCAGAAGACGAACAACATGGATAATGCCTCCAGATTTTGCCATTCTCCCACGGTTCCCGCACTAATTTCCACGGTGGGTTCCGGTGTGATGACAACGTCAACCACAAGTATCGAGCAGGCGGATTGTATATTTGTGGTCGGTCCCAACCTGCAGGAAACGTATCCTATCATTACCCGCAGGGTCATCCGGGCCAAAGGGAAGGAGGCCCGTGTAATCGTTGTGGATCCCAGGAATACCCTGACGGCGAAAAACATCGCAGACATTCACCTGCAAATCTATCCTGCGACTGACTTGGCTTTGATCAACGGCATGATGCGGGTTATTATGGATAGGGGACTTGAAGACAAAGAATTCATAGAAAAAAGGACTCAGGGGTTCGATGAACTCAAAAACTATGTTATGACCCTGGATCTCAAGGAAATAGAAAAAATAACAAACATTTCCCTTGATGTGATCAGCGAGGCGGCACGAATCTATGCAACGGCAAAGCGGGCCTGCATCCTTTTTAATTCCGGTATTGCCCAGCATGCCGCTGGCATAGAGAATATTAAAGGCCTTGCCGACCTGGCGCTTTTGACCGGGAATTATGGAAAGCCGGGAACCGGTGTGAATCCTTTAAGGGGTCATGCCAACGGAGAGGGGTTTGGCGATATGGGTCCTCTGCCTGTTTTTTACCCGGGATTTCAAGCTGTTAATGAAGAAACCGCCAGATGCTTCGAAGAAATTTGGGGGGTAAAAAATCTACCGTCACAGCCCGGCATGACTTACATGGACATGGTGGAAAAGTGTAAGCTTCTGTATGTTGTGGGGGCAAACCCAATGCTCGCGGCTCCGGATACAAATCGTGTGAAAAAGGCTCTGGAAGAAAAAGATCTTCTGGTGGTTCAGGACATTTTTATGACCGAAACCGCAGAAATGGCCGATATTGTGCTTCCTGCAGCGACGGCTATGGAGAAAGATGGAACCATCACTTGCCTGGATAGAAGAGTGCAGAGAATCCATAAAGCTGTCCAGGCCCCGGGTGATGCAAAGCCGGACTGGGTGATATTCTGTGAGCTGGCCAAGATCATGGGTTTTGAGCAGCAATTTAGTTTTTACGGCCCGGAGCAAATATTCGAAGAGATCAGAAAATGCGTACCCCAATACCGGGGCATTACCTATGAACGGCTAAAAAGCCCCGGCGGTATTCAATGGCCCTGCCCAACCGAGGAACATCCGGGCACGGAAGTGATGTTTGTAGAAAAATTTCCTACTCCGGACGGTCTCGGGCATTTCCAGATTGCAGAGTATAAACCGCCTTTGGAAGTTCCCGATGATACCTATCCTTACATATTTACCAATGGACGGGTGGTATTCCATTTCCACACAGGGACCATGACCCGGCGAACCAAAGGGCTGAACAATGAATTGCCCAATGGATTTGCCGAAATAAATCGTGAGGATGCACGGGAGCTGAGCATAGAAGACGGGAATCCTGTGTTGTTAAAATCACGAAGGGGGGAGATAAAAACTGTTGCCCGGGTGACGGACGACATAAGACCGGGGTTGATATTTATGCCCTGGCATTTTTCGGAATGCGCTCCCAATGTATTAACGGGACCCACTGCCGGCCCCCCGTCCAGGATGCCGGAATTTAAATTTTGTGCAGTGAGCATTGAAAAGGTGTGATGATATGAAGGGTGATCTATATCTCGCGTGGTCATGTGACGACAAAATTCGGAAAATGGGAGAATCGGGCGGTGCGGTGACTGCTTTACTCAAGTTTGCTCTTGAGATGAGACTTGTAGATGCCGTGGTGGCCGTCAAAAAGAGAAATGGAAACAGATATGATGGGGTGTTATCTTTAATTACTGATCCGGATGAGGTGGTTGAGAGTGCCGGGGCCTTGCATTTTGCACCTGTAAACGTGGCCAAAGAGATACACAAGTATTTGGACGGCGCCAAAGACTTGAAAATTGCCGTTACCTGCAAGCCCTGTGATTGCCGTGCGATCATTGAATTGGCCAAAAGGGGACAGATCAATATGGCGAATGTCATTTTAATCGGATTGAACTGTACCGGAACGGTGTCGCCTGTGGTTGCCGAAAAAATGATAAAAGATGAATACCATGTCAACCCCGAGGATGTGGTGGGAGAGGAACTGGATAACGGAAAGCTCATCATCACATTGGCCGACGGCGTAAGAATACAGAGAGATCTAGAGGAGCTGGAGAAAAAGAGATACGGAAGGAGAGAGAATTGCAGGAGATGTTCTTTTAACATCCCCAGGATGGCAGACCTGGCCTGCGGCAAGTGGGGAACAAAAGGCAGGAAAGTGACCTTTATCGAAGTGTGTTCTACAAAAGGGTCCGAATTCATGGCAAAGGCCATAGAGACGGGGGACCTTGTTGTAGAAACACCGGATGAGGAAACCTTAAAAGAAAGGGAAAGAAAAGAAAAACAGGCCATGGAACTGGCCCAAAGATGGGAAAAAAGGGATTTCCATGGACTGAAAGGGCTTTCTTATGAAACCAGATTGCAGTACTGGATGGCATATTTTAACCGGTGCATCAAGTGTTTCGGATGCAGGGATGTGTGCCCGCTGTGTTACTGTCAGGAGTGTTACCTTGAACCTTCGAGAGAATTTGTTCAGGGGGGACAAACACCGCCGCATCTGATGTTTCCATTGGTCAGATTGGCTCACGTTGCAGATTCCTGCGTGAATTGCGGTCAGTGTCAGGATGCATGCCCCATGGAGATTCCGCTGACAAGACTTTACCATATGCTAAACAGGGAACTTAGCTCAATGTTTGGTTATGTGCCGGGCCTGGATATTGGTGATTATCCACCGCTCACCATTGTAACTCCTGAAGAACTTCATATTGAGCAAGTCAATGTTATTGGGAAGAGTTAGGATTTGAACTTACTGAGGGTTTGGAACCAAATGAGGTGATTCAATATTAATTTTAAAAAAGTCCATTAAACCTAATTTGTGGCATAATATTTGCTGCTATTTATTTGAGGTTCAACTTGGCAACCTCCATTTAAGTTTTACCCCCTTCTTAATGAGCAAATCGGCCCTTTGGGATAGGTCCTTGAGGCCGATTTGCTATTTTTAAAAAGGCATTCAAGCAAAAATGTCCCACACATCTAATTTAACGGAGGTTTAAGAGGGATATCCCATTTCTTCATATACTTCCAGATTGCAGTTCTGCTTAGACCCACTCGACGTGCAACTTGAGCCTTATTCCAGCCGTATTCATTAAGAAATTCAAGCAGATCTTCTCGGCAAAGCTTTTTCCGGTGCGATAAAGAACTTAAGGGCTGGTCAACTAATTTTGGGTCAGGGGGATGATATTCAATCTGCCGTATTTCAACAGGAAGGTCAAAAATATCGATGTTCTCATCATTGCAAAGAACAAAGGCATGCTCAATTGCATTTTCAAGCTCACGCACGTTGCCGGGCCAGGTGTAGTCCATGAGAATTCTCATTGCGGACTGCGAGACAGCGTTGATTTTTTTACCGGTTTTTTTATTTTGAACAGTTATGAAATGACTTGCAAGAAGTGGAATGTCTTCTTTCCTTTTTCTTAAAGGAGGGATACATATCGGAAACACTTTAAGTCGGTAATAGAGATCTTCACGAAAATGTCCTTTTCTAACAAGGTCATACAGGTCTTTATTGGTGGCTGCAACGATTCGGATGTCGATTTTACATTTTTTCGAGTCGCCAACCCGCTCAATTTCTCGTTCTTGCAGTACACGAAGCAGCTTGATCTGAATAAAAGGACTAATTTCACCAATTTCATCCAAAAATATGGTTCCACCGTCTGCTTCTTCAAATCGACCCACACGGTTGCGAACAGCTCCGGTAAAAGCCCCTTTTACATGACCAAAAAGCTCACTTTCCAAAAGAGATTCTGAAAGTGCAATGCAGTTCACCGTCACAAATGGCATTTTGCATCGATTGCTGTTGTAATGAATAGCACCGGCAACCAGTTCCTTACCCGTACCGCTTTCGCCTTGTAGCAGGATGTTTGCTTCGCTTTTATTAGCCGCTTTTATAGCTAAAAACAGATGCTGCATAGCACGACTTTTACCTATAATATTGTCAAAATTATGGATTTCACCCAACCGACGGTTGGCCTCTTCTACTTTACGTCTGGCCTTTTTCAGTTCAGTGATATCGGTTACGGTTTCAACAACGCCTTTTACACAATTATTTCCATCTGATACCAGTCTTGCGCTTCTTATTACAGGTATATTATTACCGTTTTTATGGCGTAGAAAGCATTCCTCAGCATCAAAACGAGCATTTTCGTAAATACCACATTTGTTAATGCTTGTTGGCCAAGTTTCAGAAAAACAACGATTGAAATTAAGCAACTTACAGCTTTTTCCTATGGCTTCTTTCGCGCAATAGCCGGTTATACGCTCCATGGATGGATTCCATGATGATATTATTCCCTTGTTATTAAGTGTAAAAACACCATCAGCCATTGATTCCAGCAGTAGACTCGCAAAACTTGAATCCATAACATTATATGTTTTATTTTGCATGACAGAAATCCACCTCTTTTGATTATTTGCTGTGACTTTTTAAACGCTCCGTAATCATAACAATAGTGATCTTTTAAGCGTTACAGCAGCGTTACCTAACGTTACTTTTTATTATAAGTAACGGCATTTCTATTTGTCAACCTGTTTTGAGTTTTTACCAAAAGCATCATTTTTTCTTTTGTGATATCTAAATATTAATTGATATTATAGTAGGTTACGCCCAACTTATTAATACTGTTATATACATCCCGTATTTTAGGGACCAAATTGTTAATACCCTGAAATAAAAGGTTATTTCATTCTTCTTCGAAATTGTAGCCCAAAAAAACAGCAAATCAATTCTAATTATTCCAGATAGTTGCGAAGCGAAAAGGTCATTTTTCGGAATACGGGATACATATGGATATTGCCGTCACACATGGCATAATTATTGATGGAATAAGGGCCGGATATAATGTATAGATGAACAAACCAATGGAATACAATGCGTTCCCACTATGGTCATATTTAAAAACAGTAAAGAGATACAGCGTTTTGTGGGGCTTCATCCTGAATACGTCCTTTTTGACGCCCTGAAAAAACTTTTAAAATAGAAATGCTGAGGTATTAGTGATGGTCCCTGGGAATTATTACAGGGTCATAAGACTTGCTTCGGATGAATTGGATAGGATGGCTGAAGATCCACGTTACGTAAAATTGATAAAAAAAATTATTCTTAAGGGAGGAATCAAATATGAAAGTTGCGGTAAGTTCAAGTGGAACAAATTTAGATTCACAAATTGATCCTCGCTTTGGCCGGTGTGCTTATTTTGTCATTGTGAACACAGACGACATGAGCTTTGAGGCATTTGACAACGAGGGAATAGCCTTGGGAGGAGGGGCGGGTATTCAGTCGTCACAGTTTGTGGCCTCCAAAGGGGCCGGGGCTATTATAACCGGAAATATCGGCCCCAATGCGGTACAAACTCTGTCCGCTAGAGGGGTCGAGATATTTGTAGGCCAGACCGGGAGTGTCGGAGATGCCGTGGAAAGGTACAGGAGAGGCGAAATTAAGCCCGAGGGATCGCCCAATGTGACGGATCACTATGGTATGGGCGGCGGAGCCTCGGGGATGGGCCGGGGTATGGCGATGGGCCGGGGCATGGGTAAGGGTAAAGGTATGGGCCGGTGTATGGTATCTGGAATGGGTGCTTCAGGATCGATTGGCCCTGATTCCTCAAAAACCGCTCCTTTATCCCGAGAAGAAGAATTGAAACAACTCAAGGATGAGGTAAATGACTTGCTTAGCCGGATGAAAGCCATTCAGGCCAGGATCAAAGATCTGGAAGAAAAATAGGTGCGCGAAAAATCATGCGAATGGGTGAACCGTCCGCACCCACAACTGCGGTTTGATGATTTGATTAAAGGACAAAAAGACTTTCGTGCGCAATTCAAGGGACAGGTAATGAGAAAGACAAAGCCTTAACAAGCGCATAAATATAATTTTTATTTTAATTTTATATTGAAATCCTGGTCTTCCGGGGCAGGATTCTTTACTATTTATGAATACTGGATGGTATGTAACAAATAAAAGGAGAAAATGACTGAAAATGCATAAGAAAAAGCAAACCGCTGACAGCAGAGAGCGAAAAGATCAGATGGAAGTGCAAAAAAAGGAAATTAAAGAACGGTTGCAACATATTAAGAATAAAATCCTGGTTATGAGCGGAAAAGGCGGGGTGGGTAAAAGTAGTGTTGCCGCTTACCTGTCCGTAGCACTTTCCAAGAAAGGTTTTACCGTAGGTCTTATGGACGTGGATCTTCATGGGCCCAGTATACCGCGTATACTGGGGCTGAAAGGAACTGTCGGGCCGGGTCACCAGAAGGGAAAAGCCCATCCCGTCACCTATCTTCCAAATATGGAAGTGATTTCAATTGAAGTTCTTATGGGAGACAAAGATGCAGCGACCATATGGAGGGGTCCTTTGAAAGGCGGTGTTATCAGACAGTTTATTTCTGATATTGAGTGGATGGATCTTGATTATATGATTATTGATTCTCCCCCGGGCACGGGTGATGAACCCTTGACCGTAGCCCAGACCATTTCGGATGCAAAGGCTTTGATTGTTACCACCCCTCAGGAAGTTTCACTGGCGGATGTCAGAAAATCCATCAATTTCTGCCGTCAAGTAAAAATGGAGATTTTGGGTCTGGTGGAGAATATGAGCGGCCTGAAATGCCCGTATTGCGGAAAAATGATAGATGTATTCAAAACACAAGGTGGAATGCTGACCGCAAAAAAAGAAAACTTAAGGCTTTTAGGAACCCTGCCCATGGAACCGGAGATTGTAAAAAAAGGTGATGCGGGAGATTTGAGCCTTCTTGATAACCAGGAACTCTTAATCACCCAGGAGTTCAATAAGATCGTTGATGAAATTGTGAAAATAACAAAAACCCCGACAGATTCTGTCCCTGAATCACAAAAGAAAAATGAATTGCCAGGCATAAAAAAAGATTCGGCAGATACAAAAGTACTTGTTGTTCCCGTGTCCGGGGGAAAACTTTCGGCTCATTTTGGACATTGTGAACATTTCGCATTCATAGAAACTCAAGACGGAAAAATAAAAGAAACCAAGATGCGTATTCCCCCTACCCATGAGCCCGGAGTACTGCCTCGGTGGCTCAATGAGCAGGGGGCTGATGTGGCTATTGTCGGCGGAATGGGAGAACGGGCGCAGCAACTTTTGAGGGAAAATGGGATTGAGGTAATTACCGGTGCTCCGATGGATTCTCCAGAATCTCTGGCAAACCAGTACCTTTCGAATACACTGGTATTGGGTGAGAACCTTTGTGACCATTAAAACAGAAAGGTTTATCTCGGATTTTTGTAATAACTTGGTTTGGTAACATCTCAATAAGTTCTTGTGTATTAAAAGGTGATATTGAAGCGAATCCATAATGTATTGAGAACTTACTTGGTTTGATGTTAACTATACATTTTTTAAGCTTTTGTTTGGAAAATGCGTAGCAACTTAGTAATCGTAAGGAGTAAATAATGATTATCAGTATAGCAAGTGGAAAGGGGGGGACAGGTAAGACGACTGTAGCTACAAACCTGGCCGTTTCTCTTGGATTCGATGTTCAGCTACTGGACTGTGATGTCGAAGAACCCAATGCGCATCTCTTTATTCAGCCTACTATTGAAGAAGTCAAAACGATCAACACCCCTGTTCCCGAAGTGGATATGGAGAAATGCAACCTATGCGGAAAATGCGGGGAAATATGCCAGTTCAAGGCCATTGTTGTCATTGGTGACACCGTATTGCCATTCCATGAACTCTGTCACAGTTGTGGCGGGTGCATAGAGGTTTGCCCTGAAAAGGCCATCACGGAAACAGGCCGGGAATTAGGCATAATCGAGAAGGGATATAGAAACGGGCTAGAGTTTATACATGGGAAATTGAGGGTTGGCGAAGCCATGTCACCCCCTCTGATCAAAAAAGTTCGGGAATATACCCGGTCTGACATATTGACAATTATCGATGCACCTCCCGGGACCTCATGTCCTGTGATCGCCTCCATGAAAGGCGCAGATTTTGTTTTGCTGGTCACAGAACCCACGCCGTTCGGTTTGCATGATTTGAAGTTGGCTGTGGGGGCTGTTAAAATCTTAGGAATTCCGTGCGGTCTGGTCATCAACCGGTCAGACATGGGCGATGATCAGGTAACCAAATATGCTAAAGAGCATGATGTGCCCGTTATGATGGAAATTTGCTTTGATAGACGGATTGCAGAAACCTACGCAAGGGGAGATATGGTCGTAGAGGTGATGCCCGAATGGAAAGAAAAATTTGTACAATTATATCATAATATTGAGAAAATCGCAGGGTGAAAAGGAGCAATATTAATGAAAGAGATCGTCATTATAAGTGGTAAGGGCGGGACAGGAAAGACCAGTATTATTGCAGCATTTGCCTCACTGGCCAAAAACAAGGTTCTTTGTGATGCGGACGTGGATGCGGCTGACCTTCACCTTATCGTGGATCCTGAGATCAAAGAACATCATGATTTTGAATCCGGACATACGGCAATCATAAATCAGGAAAAATGTAGCCAGTGCGGCCTGTGCAGGGACTTGTGCCGGTGGGATGCCATTAGCGACGATTTTGTGGTGGATTCCATTGAATGTGAGGGCTGTGGTGTCTGCTATTATTTTTGCCCTGAGCAAGCCATCGACTTTCCCTTAAATACCTGCGGAGAGTGGTATCTTTCCGAGACCCGTTTCGGTCCCATGGCCCATGCCCGGCTTGGCATTGCGGAAGAAAATTCCGGCAAACTGGTAGTCCTCATCCGCCAGGAGGGCAAAAAGCTTGCCGAGGAAAAACATATGGATTTACTTCTTACGGATGGCCCTCCCGGAATCGGTTGTCCTGTCATCGCGTCCCTGGGAGGGGCTACGGCTGTGCTTATTGTCACCGAGCCCACCGTTTCCGGCAGGCATGATATGGAACGTGTGGCCGAGCTGGCCGCTTTTTTCAAGATTCCTGCCATGGTGTGTATCAATAAGTTTGATCTCAATCCTGATGAAGGAGAATCCATCGAGGCCTTTGCAAAACAAAGAAACATAAAAGTGATGGGAAGGGTTCCTTTTGATCCTGCCTTCACGCGGGCAATGGTTCAGGGAAAAACCATTGTGGAATTTGACGGAAGTTCTGAAGGTTGTGAGGCGGTCAAAAACATATGGGAAAATCTGGTACAATGTCTTGAGATATGAATTAATGATCTGCTGGCAGAAAACTGAGATACAAATTAGGAGAAGAAGATGTGCTTGAGCACCGTGTATATGAGTTCAGGGAATGAGCAAAATCAAATTATGAAAGACGTAGCTCGTATAGAGGCTGAGGGCCATGGCTTTTGGTTTATCAATTTGTTCGGGGAAAAGAGGTTCATAGAGGGTAGTATTCAAACCATCGATTTTTTAGACGGCCAATTTGTCATGCTTGAAAAAGACAAGCCAAATTGATCCTTTTTTGATAATACGGATTATGTCCGTCAAAATTCCCGGAGACTTTCCATTGCTGGATAACAACCACAGAGTCATCAATTACTTACGACTTTCTATTACGGATCGCTGCAATTTAAGATGCATCTACTGTATGCCGGAACTGGGAGTGCAATTTATCCCGCATCGGGAGATACTCAGCTATGAAGAGATGCTTCGTATCGTCAGGCTTTGTGTTTACAAAGGTATTCGTAAAGTCAGGGTCACCGGGGGAGAACCACTGGTACGAAAGGAAGTTACAAATTTTCTTGAAATGCTTTGTAAGATAGAAGGACTGGAGGAAATCAGTCTGACTACCAACGGGGTACTGCTTAAAAGTTTTGCTGCCGACATCAAAAATTGTGGTATCTGTCGGATCAATGTGAGTCTGGATTCTCTTAAGCCCGAGCGATTTTATCGAATTACAGGAAGAGACTATTTTGAACGGGTGTGGGAGGGTCTTGAGGAGGCGGAACATGTTGGATTTAAACCCATTAAAATTAATGTGGTAGCGATAAAAGGAATCAACGATGATGAAATATTGGATTTTGCCGATCTGGCCGTAAAAAAGCCTTATCATATTCGTTTTATTGAGCTTATGCCTGTAGGTAACCAAAACACGTGGAGTGCCGAACGATTTGTGTCTGCAGATGAAATTTATCGCCTGATCCAATCTCTCGGAGACTTGAGACCTGTGGAATCCAACCCCTTTGATGGCCCTGCCCAACGATTTAAAATTAAAGGCTGGCAAGGGGAGATTGGGCTGATTAGCGCCCTGAGTCATCATTTTTGTGATCATTGTAATCGCTTGCGGTTGACCCCTGAAGGGCATCTTAGGGGCTGTCTTTTTTCGGATCAAGAGATTGATCTTAAAACACCTCTAAGACAGAAAAAAGAAGATGACTATATCCTGCAACTAATTGAGTTCGCTATTAAAAACAAACCCAAGGAACACGGACTGCTGAAGTGTTTTCCTCGAAAATGTGTTCCTCAGATGAACCGGATCGGCGGTTGATAAAAACGGCCAAATGGTATCCCGGACCTCCGGTAAAAATAAACTTTGAAACAAATCCGGAGGCCCGAAAACCATTTTAATCAACATTATTTTTCAGAAGATACCGACTCGATTTCTTTAATGCGTTTATTTATGGCATCGAGTTCTTTCTTCACGGCATTGGCTTCACCCTTGAGTACATCAACCTCATCTTCGGGTTTCATGGCGTAAGGATTCTCATAAGGGGCATAGTAAGCTGGGCCATACTCTCTCTCGGTGGGAGGGTAAACTCCATACCGGCCAAGACCTCTTCCGTAGCCCCGCCCTTGGCCAAAACCGGTTCTAAAGCCACGACCAAAGCCCTGTCCATAGCTTCTATATCCGCGCCTCAATATCGGTCTTGGACCATAAGCACTCCGGGAATGATTGCAGAATCCTTGCCCTCGCCCTGTCATAGAACCCATTCCCGCGGGTCCTGTTCCATCAAATCCAGGCATATAAAACACCTCCTTTCCTTTAAAATTTGACGCACCAGGCTCTTCCTGAATAAACTTGAGCTTTTTATGGCTCGGCGTTCTTACCTTTTGTTATGAGCCTTTGACCATAAAATAACTACTCACAGCGAATAGTCAAGTATTTTTTCTGAGCGTATGACTGATATTTTTTATTGGGTTCTAAAAAACCTGATCCTCCCGCCGGGACAGAGCCCCTCTGGGGCGGCGCCTTGACCCGGATATTTCCATGAATTTATTTAAATTGATTTATTCCGGCTGCAACAAAGAAATTCAATTAAGTGATGTATGGCTGGCATAATATTTGCTTGTTTGCTCAACTGAGGTTAACTTGGCAACCTCCATTTTCATATTACTCCCCTTCTTAATCGGCAAATCGGCCCTTAAAGGATAGGTCCTTGGGGTCGATTTGCCAGTTTTACTTTGCCCGGCTGGCGGCGAGATGTAAATTAAGACCGTTGGTAAACGCTTATCTTTTAATATTGCCAAACCGTGGCTCCGACACCTGACACCGAATAGTCATGGCAATCTTAGCAAACAACAGTCTTGATTTACACTCCTGGCGGCGAGGTTTCAATGGCAGGCGGGAAAGCCAATTATATTGCAACAATCCGATCTCTAAGCGTTACAATATCGTTACCTAACGTTACATTTTATTACACGTAACGCTATTTTAATTTGTTACTCCGCATTGGATTTTTTCCACCAAAATCACTTTGTCTTTTGCAATAACTAAATTTTAAATAATATTATAATAAGTTAAGTTTCGACTCAGTGATGGTGTTATATACATATGGACATTGCCGTTACACATGGCATGATTATTGATAGAAATAAGTCTGTATATATATTATATGAATGCACAAACCGAGGGAATACAATGGGAATAAGGAAAATCCCATCTGCAGAGGAGTTTAAAAAAATAATCGAAAATGGAGTTACCCTTGTAGATTTTAGTGCACCATGGTGCGCACCGTGCCATTTTCAGAAGCCAATTATTAATAAGCTTGCTTATAAATTTAAAGGAAAAGTGTTCGTTGCTTTTATGGATATTCATGAAAATCACGATATGGCAATGAAATTAGGAATACAATGCGTTCCCACTATGGTCATATTTAAAAACAGTAAAGAGATACAGC
>CAZKDT010000036.1:0-12596 GCA_964551515.1 uncultured Desulfobacteraceae bacterium
GTTATTTTTTTTCGCATGCCTTGATCTTGAACAAAAATCCTCATTTATGGATGGATAATAGTTAATAATTGCCCTGAATTTCCGGAATTTGCTTGAAATTTTATATTCTTATTCATATTTTAGTACAAAAAAGCATCCAACAAAACGGATCAGGCGGACGCTGCTTTTCAACGATGTTCCGAGGCAGGAATGAATATTTTTCGTTCGACGGATTCACTTAGAAACTTGTTCAATATCGCATGTTAATAATGGGACAGATTTGCGGGGCTGAATTCTCATGACAGAATTACACCGAGCGGGACCGCTGTTTACCGATCTTTACGAGTTGACCATGGCGGCCAGTTATTTTGCGCATCAGGTATTTTCCACGGCCACCTTCTCACTATTTACAAGAGATAATCATTTAAAAAGGAACTTTTTTGTTGCAGCCGGTCTTGAGGATGTTCTGAATGAGCTGGCGGCATATCGCTTTTCCGAGCATGACATAAAATATCTTCAAACCACGGGCATTTTTTCAAACGATTTTCTCTTATATCTTGCCGAATTCCGTTTCTCAGGGGAAATTTTTGCCATGCCCGAAGGCACGATCTTTTTTGCCAATGAGCCTGTTCTAGAAGTAACGGCGCCGATTATTGAAGCCCAGATGATCGAAACTTTTTTACTAAACACCATGGGTTTTCAGAGCATGATCGCCTCAAAAGCGGCCAGATGTATTCATGTTGCCGGCAACCGTCCGCTGATCGACTTTTCCCTGCGACGGACCCAGGGTCAGGATGCCGGGCACAACGTTGCCCGAAGCACATATATTGCCGGTTTTACGGCCACAAGCAATGTCCTTGCCGGACAAAGGTTCGGCATTCCCATATCCGGAACAATGGCCCATTCCTATGTTGAGGCATTCAGAAATGAACTAGTGGCATTTTCCGCTTATTCAAAAACCTTTCCTGATACCTCTATATTTTTGATCGATACCTACAATACCATTCACGGTGCAGAACATGCCGTTGCGGTTGCAAAACAGATGAAAGAAAATGGGCATTCCCTCATGGGTGTGCGCCTTGACAGCGGAGATATGGCAGATTTGAGCCGCAAGGTGCGAAAAATTTTTGATAATGCGGGTCTTCCTGATGTCAAAATCTTTGCCAGCAGTGGTTTTGATGAGTTCAAGATTGCAAAGGTCATTGACCAAGGCGCCAAAATCGATGCATTCGGAGTTGGCACCAAAGTCGGGGTTTCCGCAGACGCGCCCTATCTTGATGTGGTATACAAAATGGTTCATTTCAAGAACCGTGATGTCAGGAAATTGAGTCCCGGCAAGATGACACTGGCCGGTGAAAAGCAGGTTTTCAGAAAATCAGATCCAAACGGTCGCTATCTGGAAGATATCATGGGGTTGAGAGATGACATCATCGATCAGGGGAAGCCTTTGCTTAAAAAGGTTATGGAAAACGGAGAGATACTACGTCCACATCCTCCGTTGCAGACAATACGGGAGAGTTTTAAAAAGAATTTTGCCTTGCTGGATGATCGGTACAAATCGATCTCGGAATATAAGCCTTACCCGGTTAAACTCAGCAACTCTCTCCAAAAACTCCAGGAAAGCACTTAGGGCTCGCTCAAAAATAACTTCACATTTTGATGCGCCGATCCATCCCGCCTGGCTGCGTTGCTCGTCGGTTAAATAGCTTGCTATTCGCCCTCCTCGCGCCTTGCCATGCGGGCGCCTCGACTCCTGAAAATGTAAAGTTATTTCTTCGCGAACCCTTAGGGTTCAACCAAAAATAACTTTACATTCTTGTTGTCGGATTTGGGGTGTAATTCCACGTCGGAAACTTCGTATGAGGCTTAATTGAGAGAGAGTCCATTTCGCTATCTGACACTTTTTCTCCTGTTTTGTGATGTTTTCTAACAAAATGTGCTTTCACTTTCAGGCCTGTCTTTGTCGTTCGTATCAACTTAAGTGCTTTCTCGTATGTCTCAAGTGGCTCGTCTGACCAATTCTTGCTAATCTCACTGAAAAGACGATGTTCAATTGGATTCCATTTGGATGCTCCAGGAGGATAATGGCTGACTGTTATCGAAAGACCAAATTGGTCACACATTTTTGTTTGTAGCCTATATTTCCATACACGAGACCTTGCACTATTGCTGCATCCACTATCAGCAAGAATATACAATTCCTTTGCATCAGGATAGCGCTTTATTCCTTCTTCTTTCCACCATATATCGATCGAATCCACTGCAAATGCAGGTGTATCGCGTGTGGTGCCTAAATATACAGATCCCAAGTTAACTATTGTATCATAAATGCCAAATGGAATCCCTTTGCCAACAAAGTATGATGGGAAATCATGATCATTAACCATCTTTGCTTTACGTCGCCATGTAGCACCTTGATTCTGGAAGTTTCCGATCTTTTCCTTTTTCTTTGAATCAACACTGATAATTAGAAGACACCTTTTAGCAAAACTTTCACGCAGATCACCAATATATTTAAATTGCTTGTCTCGGTTCCTTTGATCTTTTGCCGTAACTTTCATGCCTCTAAAGTTTGACTCAAGCATACATACCAGCTTATATCATGTGTGCTTTTACAAGCTCTTTGAAAATTTGAGGCAAATAATGATATTTAAAAAACACTTCTGCTGTTTTTATCAGAATACCGGTTTGTTCTTCGAAATAATTCCACAATTAGTGTCCATCCATAAATGAGGATTTTTGTTCAAGATCAAGCCTCCGGCCCCGCTTCTCTCCGAGGCGTAGGATCGTGCCTTTACGAGCCGGAGGCCAGCCCGTAGGGCTTACAGGCCGGAGGGTAGAGTCTACAGCTCGGAGAGAGGGTAGAGTCTACAGCTCAGAGAGAGGGTAGAGACTATAGCTCGGAAAGAGGGTAAGGCATACCCCCCGGAAGGGCATGTGAAAAAAATAACCACCCCAATGCCCGGTCAAATGTAAAAATGCGGTTGCCCGTAGAATCATGCAGGGTTCCCCCCCCATTTCTTTTCTTTGATGGGTACTTGGGGTTCGCGCAAAAATAACTTAACATTTTTGCATCTCATCTTCAGCCCATCTTTGGCCGATACCTCACTCGCAAACTCTTCGAAATAGCTCGCTATTCTTGTGGTTTTGCTCTCTCGGATCGGCCAAATCTGAACCAAATCTGAGCGCCAATTCTGCGAAGTTATTTTTGCGCGAACCCTTATCGTACGAACTCAATATCTTTTTCAGGTACCCAGCATCTACGTGAATCGGATAATTCAATCTGATACCAGTTTCCCCTTTTTTCAATAAGAGTAAATTCCGTACCGGAATGAAGGGGTTCTTTGAAACTTGGTTCGTAGGTATCACTATTGCCCTTTCTGGCAATGACTGGAGAACTAATAATCACTCCCGGGCGAATTTTGCTGAGATAGATACTCTCGCTGAAAAGTGATCCTGCAAAAAGTGTCGAAAAAAAGGCTGTAAAAACAATAAACCATACAAGAAATGATTTGTGAATAAACAGTCGCGCCATTGCAAGGAGCCACAACAAAACAAAAGAAAAGGTAAAGATGTAAACCCGGGTTCGGGTGGAAAAGTCATAATGCCAGAAAAAGAGCGTCTTTAAAATTTGAGTCTTCTGCTTTTCCTCGATTCGATCCATACGGATTGACCGTGCATAGTCCAGGTTTTGTTTTAGATTGGGATCATTTGGAATATACCGCTGGGCACGCCGATAGTTGAGAATCGCACGTCCGATATCCTTTATACGAAAATAGATATTGCCCATATTGTAAAAGAGTTTACCGTTTCTGATCTTGCCCTCCTTTACAATTCGTTCATAACGCATCAGGGATTTTTGATAAAGCGCCCGAGCGCCAGCAGGATCCTTTGCGGCAAGGGTATTGGCCTCACGAAACATTTCTTTGGCCTGGCTGTATAGATCTATAATTTTTTCTCTATCGAGTTTTTCAGCGTAAGAGGGGCTTGCCAGTAAACAGATGATCAGCGTGAGCGCACTTATTTTTTTAATTATCATGCTCTGTATTTTTATTTCAGCGTGTTTTCAAGATTTTTAGCTAATTTTATAGACTGTTCAACCAGTGATGAAGCATCACACATATCTGAGTTTCCGGCAAAGCGTCTGGCCTCGCATCGTTCAAAAAGGCTCTTCAGATTTCCAAGGGTTTCCGAATCTACACCTTTGGCCGACAAGGAATCCTTGACGTCATTGAACGTAAGGGAACCATGAGGAAACCGCAGTTTGTCGCCGAGATATTTTCTAAAGGCATTGAGAATGACTTCGTATGATTGTTGTTCGGATTCTCTGCGCCGGGCCTTTTTAATCGAAGCGGTTAATCTGCCGTATGCTTTTCGGGCCCGGGATGCAAAAGGGTCGGCATTTTGTCTCTTTATAAAAAATAAACCCACCCACAATAGAAGGTATACCATGGGAGGTATTGCAATCATGCAAAACCACACAGGAGATTTCAGCCAGGAAACTGGCCCAAAACCATGATCTTCGATAACACTCATATCCTCATAGTTATATGCAATTCCTTTGGTCCATGTTTCAATCTCGCTGCCGAATGAATTAGACACGGTTGCACCCTCTGCATCCAGCGCTGTAACCACTCTTGCGGCCTTGACCTGTATGGGAATGGGATCTGTCCGTGCGATTCGATATTCTTTTGTCCGTGTATCGAAATACGAAAGTTCAATGGATGGAATTTCTGTTATGTTGGGCTTGAGCGGTCGTATGGTTTGAGTGAATACTTTTATTTTTCCTGAAGTTTCACCCACAGCTCTTTCCTTGGGAATCTTAAAATTACGATTTAGTTCGGGTTGGCGGTCAAGCGGAGGCAGGTCCACCTGTTCAAGATAATCCGGACCGCTTAATGTTAATGTTAAGGTAATCGGATCCCCAACACTCATTTGGGTCGGAGTTGCTTGGGCCTGGATTTTGTATTGCCCTACGTGCCCTGCAAAGTTGGCCGGTTGTCCTTTGGCCGGTACGTCATAAACCTTAAGATTAAGGGTGTTTGAAGGAACAATGACTTTTTGGTACACACCTTGTCTTCCCAGGCTGAAAAAATCGTCATTGAAGAAATCGGAAAAAAAATCCTTGCCAAAAGGATGTTGCCGCATCTGTCGGTAACCTGTAAGCGCTTCGCAGAAAAGTGTCGCGGGTTTTATGTTCACGAATCCTTCCTGTTTGGGTATCAGGACCTTTTTAAATGTTATGGTCGCAAAATCTCTGTCGCCCAGTCGACCCCTCCCTTTTTCACCAATGACTTCCCCGTTGCCAACAGGTATGTGATAGAACTTTTTGCCTGATTTGAAATCGACTTGGGGATCGAAAAAATAAAAGAGATTTTTTTGATCGAGTAACGGTAAGTTGATGCTGAACTTTCGTACGTCCTTTCCCAGATACCAGGTTACGGTAAGCGTCACTGGTTCACCAACATAACACTCTTGTTTCGATAAATATAACCGTAGCTTGAAGTCGTCGGTTTCTGCGGGTTTTTGCACATGCATAACCACAGGGTTTGTATGTGCGCTCTGTCCATTGGCATGAACGGTAACAGAAGGAAGTAAAAATTTTCCGGTTCGCTTGGGTACCAGCTGATAGGAAAAAATGTAAGCTTGTTTAACATTTTGAGTCATACGGCCGTTTATAATGGTCACAGACCGGCTACTGTTTACCTGGCCGCCCTGATACTCGACAATAAAATCCGTAATTTCAGACAGATCCGGTTTTTCAGGATTCTCACTTCCCGACACCTGAATCTGGAAAATAAAGGGTTCCCCCACAAAGACAGAGCTGCGCTCCACAACTGCATCAGCACTCAAGGGTTTGACCTGTGCGTTCAAACGAAGAGAGGATGTTAAGACTACTGCAATCACAAAAGCAAGTATGTGTTTCGGCCTTATCATTACCAATCCTTGTCAACCTCATGGTAGCCGCCGGTTGAATAAATATTGCGGCGCTTTTTGTTTTCTTTTTCTTGATCCAGGATGCTCCGCGCATCCTCAGCCAATTGATCCATTGGCGCTTTTTTCTTTTTGCTGTCCTTACTGTTCCGGGGCTGATTTTCCACGGATGCTTCATTTTTCTGCTGCTGTTTATCATCTTTTTGTTTTTGCAGTTGAGATTGTGGGTTGGCCTGGTTACCAAGCGATGCCAGTGCGTTTTCAAGTTCTTCAAGTGATTTCTCTTGATGGATACTTGCCTGGTCTATTTGATCCTGCCCGAGCTTCTCTACGGCAGCTCCTTGCTGACCGATTGACTTATCCAGATGCTCTTTTGCTTTTTGAACAGACTCGGACATATCTTGACCCTGCGGTATCATATTTTGTGAAAGCATCCGTGTTTCCTGTTGCAAATCTTTCTGACCCTTAGCGAGGTCTTGAACCTTTTCATGCAAATTCTTTGAGTTATCTTTCTGATGTTCTTCATCCGCCAAGGTCTTATTCCGATCAAAAAGCTCTTGTTGTTTTTGGATTATATCTTGAATCCGCTCTGCCGCATCTTTCGTGGCCTTTTGCTGTTTTTTCTGTCTTTTTATTTCATCAAGGATTGATTTCATCGCCATACGAACCATTTCGATATTTTCCGCTGCTTCCTTGAACTCCGGTGATAATTCCAGAGCGTCCTGAAAATAGCGTATGCTTTGGCTGCATGCCTCAAGCGCTTTATTAAGGTCGCTGTTCTTCAGGCGCTCTGCCTCACGAAATGAGCAAACCCCTAGATTAAACTTACTGTATGTTTCCAGTTTAATGTCCTTGGTTTTTATTGCAGCCTGCTTAAATGCTTCCGCCGAGCGGGTATACTCTTGTTTCTGATAAAGGGCGGTACCTTTGTTAAAATAAATATAAGAAGACTCCGGAGCATGGACAGCAGCCGCTTCATATGCGTCAAGTGCCTCATCGTATTTACCGTTTAAGTAAGCGGTGTTCCCTTTTTTTACCAGCTTTTGTGTTGAGTTAGCGTATGCCTGCAACGGCATCAATAATATGCCGATAATCATGATAACAAAGGATATGGGCTTAAACATGTCTCTTTTGTTCCTGTTTTCGTTCAGTTATCAGAAGTTCAATACAAAGGAGAATAAATGCAATACCTAAGAATATTTGAAATTTTTCTTCATAACGTTTTACGATCTCGGATTCATGTTTCTTCTTTTCAGCACTTGCGATAAGATTGTCATAGACATTTCCAAGATCGATCGTCCCTGTGGCCACGTTGAGGTATTTGCTGCCGGGTGCAGCGGCAACCATTTTTCGAAGCGTGTCTGCATCAAGTTTTGACCATACCTCCCGGCCGTTATATGTTAAAAAGACTTTTTGTCCGTTCTTATTGGTAATAGGTATCCGTTTACCTTCTTCCTCATCTCCAAGACCAATGGCAATGATCCGAATACCTTTTTCACCCGCTTTTTTTGCAGCTTCCACAGGAAAACTGTCGTGATCCTCACCATCCGTGATTAGAATAATATCCTTGAATTCCTTGATCTGATCATCAAACACATCGTTTGTCACTTTACGTATGGCATCCCCGATCATCGTGCCGCCCCGGCTAATACTTTCCGTTGATATATGGTTGAGCATCATACGAAAAAAACCATAATCAAGGGTAAGGGGACACTTGACAGCGGCGGTTCCGGCAAATGCAACCAGTGCAATTCGATCCCCTTCAAGGCGTTCGATACAATCAAGAATGGCCAGCTTGGCACGTTCAAGACGGTTGGGCACAAGATCTTCTGAAAGCATACTTTTTGACACATCGAGTAAAAATACAACATCCCTGCCACGACGCTCCATGGTTTCCGATTTAAGATTCCATCCGGGCCGGGTCATGGATAAGATGATTAAAATTAACGCTATCATTATCACAACAGATTTTACTAATCTCTTTGAAGCACTGACGGAGATATGTATTCTGTGAATAAGACCGGCATCAATAAACATCTCAAGAGCTTTTCTCCTTTTCTGCCATCCATATATATATACGCCGATAAGCAGGGGGATCAGCCATAGCAGGTATAGCATGCTTATATTTTGAAGTTTTATACTGCTCATGGAATTTTTCTAAATAGCGTAACGTTCAATATAATTTCGCAGCTGATTAAAATGAGTCCTGCCAGTGCAAAAAAAAGAAAAGACTCTTTATAATCAATGAATCTGACAGATTCGATTTCGCTTTTTTCCAGTTTGTCAATCTCTTGGTAAATCGTACGTAAAGCTTCTGCATTGTCTGCTTTACGGAAAAGACCCCCTGTTTTTTCGGCAACGGACTGCAAGGTAGCGGTATCGACTTGTTGCCTCATGGGGACTTTGTATACGCCAAAAGCTGTCCTTATTGACGCAACTGCATCACCGGAACCGATGGCAATGGTGTATACCTTAATCTTCCACTTTTCAGCCAGCTCCGCCGCTTGTATTGGATCACGTTTTCCACTGTTGTTTTCACCGTCAGACAACAAAATAATAATTTTGCTTTTGATTTTGTATGATTCCTCCTCGCCCTCTCTGTGTTGGGCCAAGGTTTCTTCAATCGTTTTCAAGCGGGCTGCGGCAAGGGCCAATGCATCTCCTATGGCGGTTCCGTCTTCTGCTCGTGTTTGTACAAGCTTCACACTGTCAAGAAAAGGAGGTAATGCTCCGTGAGCAAGGGTTAACGGACATATGGTATCGGGATACCTGGCAAAGGAAATCATGCCGATCAGATCATTTGGCCTTCCGGTTAAATCCTTGCCGTCCCCCATAACAAACGCTTTAAAAATGTCTTTAACCACCTCCAGCCGGTTCATTTTTCGCCCTTTATACTCCATTTCCGCCGCCATACTCCCGGACCGATCCACGACCATTTCAATGGCAATTCCTTTACTGATATCCCTTATCTGTTCACAGCCTGTCTGTGGTCTTGCCAGAGCAACCGTTAGTAATATTATCGTAAGCATACGAAGCAGCAGGGGTAACGCAGATAACCGTTGACGAACCGAACGGCCCGCCTTTTCCGCATGATGGATTGAGGAAAATCGGATGGAACCACTTTTTCCTGTCCGTTTACGCAGCACCAGCAGCAGCGGGATTACAGTTAAAAGCAAAAATGCCCAGGGCGATTCAAAATGCATATTAATTCTTTGGTTCTGTCTCTGAAATAAATTCTTTACAACTTTCTAATGTATTTGTGATATCTTTATTTGCCGGCTGATGTTCGGCAAATTTAACAAGGTCACAATAGGTCAAAAAATTCTTAAGCAGTATATTATATTTGTCAGGAAAATTATTTTGAGTATCGAGTCCTTCAAGAAACTCCTCGGTGGTCTGTTCAGGAGCATTTATCCCGAAACGGCTTTCGATATACCGCCGGAGAATATCAGAAATTCTTTGATAATAAAGTTTAATCTTACCTTTTTCAATCAAGCCTTCGGATAAAAGCTGTTCCAGCTCTTTAAGCGCCAGTTCATGGGGCGGTATCATTTGCTCGGCATATACCATTTCGGCGTGTCGGCGTTTTTTCAGGATACCAAAGGTTATCAGCCCAAAAATCGCTAGGACTGCGCCAATAATTCCTGACCCTATCCATAGGGTATAGGATGGCGGGAGTTCCACAGGGGACTTGATATCATGCAATCTCATCCCTTCCGGTTTGTCCGGGAAAAGGGATGTCACTTTGATCACAATTTTCCCAGTTTCAATCTCATGTTTATCCGACCCTTTTTCTTCCTTTTCCCAACACCTTATTCTCATAGGAGGAATGCTGTAATCACCCGAAAGAAAAGGTTCGAGAACATAAGAACGGGTGATTTTTATTTTGTTGTTTCCAGTCAATTCAGGACGGGTTGTGTGATAGTCCACTATTCCAAATTGTTCCAGTTTTTCTCCAAAATCGGGCAATTTGACTTCGTAACCTTCATCACATATGACTTGAATATGTAAATTTAAACGATCTGCTGTGGAAATCTCTTTTCTGTCTATGTCGAAAATCACGGTCAGGGGTCCGCGTTCATATATCTTGTGAATTCCCATTTCATCCCTTTTTTCTGTCATGCCGGAATTTTCTTTTGTCTGACACGACAACAAAACAAGAACGCACAACAAATAAAAAAGGAAGGACTTTTTCCTGTGCCTATTTAACATTTTTCTTACTATCCCTGCTCAATGGATGAGATTATAAAAAGTCTAAAATAAATAGGGCTAAAAAACTTACCGGAACCTGAATTAACCTAATATATGTTTTGCTTATCTAGTGCCTGAACGAAAACTGTCTTTTTCGCCAATATCTGCGTCAGACTCAAATTTTAATCCTCGAAATACTACCAGTATTACTGTGGTTAAAATTTTCGTCTTCCTTGATCTTAACGAAAAATCCTAGTTTTCGTTCGGGCACTATCTATGTAAGCGCCTTTCGCGGGTTCTGAAAAACCTCACAAGGTCAAGTAAATAGTCTCTGTCCGTAAAAATTTCTATCTGGTCCACATCCATGGATCTGAAGAGCTCTCTTAAATATATCTGCCGCGACATCCCCAGTTTCTCATAGGTTTTTCGAATGACTGCACGTCCCGTATCAATCAGAATTTGCTCTCCGGTTTCCGCATCTTCAAGTTCCACCAGTCCGATGTTCGGCAATCTTATTTCTTTGGGATCTGCAATTGAAACGGCAATAAGATCATGCCGCCTACTCATCACTCGCATATTTCGCTCAAACCCTTCTCCTATAAAATCCGAGATGAGAAAAACAACGCCCCGTTTGTTGAACACTCGTCCCAGATAGTCTATACCGGCGGTGATATTGGTTTGTGCCAACCGCGGCGTAAAATTGAGAAGTTCCCGTATAAGCCTTAAAACGTGGGTTGTGCCTTTGGCCGGTGGTATGAACATTTCAACTTGATCGGTAAAGACAATCAAGCCGACTTTGTCGTTATTTTTTATGGCTGAAAATGCAAGCAGGGCGCACAATTCAGCGGCCACTTCATTTTTTAACTGACGGGTGCTCCCAAAAGAACCGGATGCTGATAAATCCACAAGAAAAATAACCGTCAGTTCGCGTTCCTCCACAAAACGTTTGATATATGGCTCTCCCATGCGAGCGGTCACATTCCAATCGATGGAGCGGACTTCGTCGCCGATCTGATATTCACGCACCTCATCAAATTCCATACCCCGGCCTTTGAAAACACTTTGGTATTCTCCTGCAAGGGAATCATTAACCGCCTTACTGGTGTAAAGCTGAATGTAGCGTATTTTTTTAGCCAGTTCTTTTGAAATCATGGGACTTCAACGGTTTGCAGAATTTTTTCTATGATATCTTCGGAAGTCTTTTCCTCAGCTTCTGCTTCATAGGTAACGATTACCCGATGCCGGAGCACATTCATGGCAACGGTTTTTACGTCCTGAGGGCTTACATAACCCCGACCTTCAATTATTGCATTTGCTTTAGACGCCATGGCCAGATAAATAGATGCTCTCGGCGAGGCTCCGTAACGGATTAACTGCCCGATATCAAGCTCGTAACTATTGGGGTTGCGGGTCGCCTCCACGAGATTGACGATGTATTCTTCAATCTTAACATCCATATAAACTTCATCCGTGAGTTCGCGCAACCGTTTGACATCCTCGGGGGTAATAACAGGTTCCACAGGGATTGATGGGTTGGAACGAGCCATTTTTTTTAGGATTTCATGTTCTTCGGTCTTTTTAGGATAGGTGATCTTAAGTTTCAGCATAAAGCGGTCAACCTGTGCTTCAGGAAGAGGGTAGGTTCCTTCCTGTTCTATGGGGTTTTGTGTGGCCATAACCATAAAAGGATCATGCAACGGATAGCTTTCATCGCCGATGGTCACCTGACGTTCCTGCATGGCTTCCAGCAGAGCACTTTGCACCTTGGCCGGTGCCCGGTTGATTTCGTCAGCCAGGATGATGTTGGCAAATATGGGACCTTTTTTTGTGGTAAATTCACCGGATTTTGGGCTGTACATAAGGGTTCCGATAAGGTCGGCCGGCAAAAGATCTGGCGTAAACTGGATTCTGCTAAATGTCGCCTGAATCATTTTCGAGAGCGTTGTAACCGAAAGTGTTTTTGCCAAGCCGGGCACACCTTCAATAAGTACATGATTATTGCAGAGAAGGGCCATCAAAAGTCCGTCTATCAGTGATTCCTGTCCCACAATGACTTTATGAATTTCACTACGTATTCGATGAATAATAACACTCTCCTTTTCCACCCGTTTTCCTATTTGCTTAACATCCACAGTCATATTATTTCTCCTTACGCGCCTTAAAAAGGATCATCTATCCTATTGATGAATAAGAATAATCAGACAAATCAGGCAACATTCCATATAATTATACAATTTTAACAGAGGGTTACCCTGCCTAAGCACAGATTTAATATAGACACTAATTTAAAAGTTTCAAGGGTTATGATATTTGATTTAAAAATCGATAATACATAACATTGATGAACTCGTAAAAAGTCCGATTTAGACGGTTTCGTAAAAAGTTCAAATTCAAGGCGTGCAAATTTTGTAATCATCGGCTATCCGCCGGTCCCGTGGGGAGCGTACTTATCGTACGTTGAATGATTGCGAAATGCAGCACAACGCAGAAGT
>CAZKDT010000037.1:0-12583 GCA_964551515.1 uncultured Desulfobacteraceae bacterium
CCATGGCCAGACAAATGGAAATTCCATGCCTTTTTACCATTCATAATGTACACACGGTAAAGACAACACTGGCCTACATGGAGGACAGGGGAATTGATGCCGCCTATTTTTGGCGAAATTTGTATTACGAAAAAATGGCCTCAAATTATGAGGACATACGGGATACCAACCCCGTAGACTTTCTCACCAGTGGAATTTTTGCCGCTCATTTTGTGAATATTGTAAGCCCGACATTCCTGCTGGAAGTCGTTAATGGAAGCCATGGTTTTGTCGAACCTCCCATACAACGGGAATTGACCAATAAGTATCATGCCGGATGTGCCGTTGGAATATTGAATGCGCCGGATCCTTCTTTTGATCCTTCTGCTGATGAACATCTCAAACAAACCTACGATAATGAGGATTTTTTATTGGGCAAACGAGTAAACAAGCTGTTTTTGCAGGAAAAGTTAGGACTGATTAAAGACGAAAAAGCGCCGGTCTTCTTCTGGCCATCCCGGCTGGATCCGGTTCAAAAAGGATGCCAATTGTTGGATAAAATATTTTACACGATAATTTCGAAATACTGGAATCAGAATCTTCAGGTCGTCTTTGTGGCCAATGGTGATTATCAAATGGTATTCAGAGATATTGTGAATTATCACGGATTTCAGAAACGCGTGGCAATCTGCGATTTTGATAACGAGCTGGAACATCAGGCTTACGGAGCTTCGGATTTTATCCTGATGCCGTCTAGTTTTGAACCGTGCGGTCTTCCGCAAATGATAGCTCCGCTTTACGGCAGTCTTCCAGTGGCCCATGATACCGGCGGGATCCATGATACCATCAGTGATCTGGATGTTGAAAACAATTCCGGCAATGGCTTCCTGTTTAAGACTTTTGATGCCAACGGGCTGCTCTGGGCCATCAACCAGGCCATGAACTTTTATAATTTGCCCGACAGGATAAAGGCAAAGCAAATCAAACGGGTCATGACCGAAAGCGCCGCTAAATTTACCCATGCCGCAACAGCTCGACAGTATATCGATCTTTATGAGAAGATGCTTCGGCGGCCGCTGATTGTGAACACACCGTCGGATAGCTCCAGTGAATCATAACCCAACCCGGACAAGCCGGCCTCCGGCTCGTAAGCCTACGGCTCGGAGAGAACCAAAAAATATTTGCCACTAAGGCACAAAGACGCGAAGGATCTTATTTTGTTCTTAGTGTCTTGGTGCCTTTGTGGCGAAAAGAAAAAAGTTTTGCCACAAAAAGAACAAAATTTACAACTAATCTAAAGAAACCAAGAAAAGGTTCATGATGTTCGAAACTCCAGATGATCCAAAAAGTTCGGATCAAGACAATCGTATCAATACCATACTCAAGGGTCTTTTATCCCGAGACCCCTACCTGACGCCCTATGAGAAAACCATTCGCCGGCGCTTGCTGAAAACAATGGAAACAGAATTTCGCCTGACCCGGGGTAAAAAAAGACTAGCGGACTTCGCTGCCGGCCACGAATATTTCGGATTGCACTTGCGGAACAATGAATGGATTTTTCGAGAGTGGGCGCCCAATGCCACCCGGATCTATTTGATCGGCGATATGACGAACTGGCGAGAGAAAAAAGACTTTGCCCTTCACCCAATCAGTCAAGATGGTCATTGGGAAATTCGCTTATCTCAAGACAAATTGAAACACGGAGATCATTATCGACTCCGTATCCACTGGCCCGGTGGTGAAGGCGACCGCATCCCTGCCTATGCCCGTCGTGTTGTTCAGGACCCGGATACGCTGATTTTTAATGCTCAGGTCTGGTCCCCGCCGGATCCGTATCACTGGAAATGTAAGGATTTTCAGTCTCCGCCGGACCCGATATTGGTTTACGAAGTCCATGTGGGCATGGCCCAGGAAGAAGAGAAAATCGGCTCTTATAGAGAATTTACCACACGGATACTTCCGCGTATTGTGGTGAGCGGCTACAATACACTGCAATTAATGGCGATCCAGGAGCATCCTTACTACGGTTCTTTCGGCTACCAGGTTTCGAACTTTTTTGCTGCTTCTTCCCGGTTCGGAACACCGGAGAAGTTTAAAGAGCTTATCGACACGGCTCACGCCGCCGGTCTGAGGGTAATCATGGACCTGGTCCACTCACACGGGGTTTCCAACGAGGTGGAGGGGTTGAGCAGATTCGACGGCACCCGGTATCAATACTTTCATGAAGGACCACGCGGTATTCACCAAGCCTGGGATTCCAGGTGTTTTGACTACGGAAAGAACCCGGTTCTTCATTTCCTTCTTTCCAACTGCCGTTTCTGGCTGGATGAATATCATTTGGACGGCTTCCGTTTTGACGGAGTCACCAGTATGCTTTACATGGATCACGGCCTGGAAAAAGCATTTACTTCCTACGACGACTACTTTAACCACAACGTGGACGAAGATGCCCTTACCTATCTGGCACTTGCAAATAAAGTTATCCATGATGTTCGCCCTGATGCGGTTACCATCGGGGAAGATATCAGCGGAATGCCTGGGCTGGCCGTTCCGATTTCATCCGGTGGCATGGGATTTGATTATCGTTTTGCCATGGGAGTTCCCGACAACTGGATACGACTTGTCAAAGATACACCGGATGAAAAATGGCATATGGAACAGCTTTGGTATGAATTGACCAACCGGAGAAAGGATGAAAAAACCATTAGTTACACCGAGTCCCACGACCAGGCCCTGGTAGGCGATAAGACGATTATCTTCCGTTTAATTGATAGGGATATATATGATCACATGCAGGTGGGTGATGATAACCATACCGTGGCCCGAGGAATGGCTCTGCATAAAATGATCCGGCTCATCACCCTGGCCACGGCGGGTAATGGCTATCTCAATTTCATGGGTAATGAATTCGGACATCCCGAATGGATCGACTTTCCGCGTGAAGGGAATAACTGGTCTTACAGATATGCCCGACGCCAATGGCATCTGGTGGATGACGAAAATTTGAAATATCAATTTCTTGCCCGTTTTGATCGAGACATGATATCTCTATCCAAGGATCATCAGCTTCTGGAATCAGCAGAAATACGTCTTGTTTACGAGCATTCGGACAACAAAATCATTATATTTGAAAGAGCAGGACTTCTATTCATTTTCAACTTTCATTCCGAACGCTCGTATTCGGATTATCGCTTCGAGGCGCCGCCTGGAAAATACCGAATGATTTTCAACAGTGATGCGCCGAAATATGGGGGTTACAACCGTTTGCACCAGGATCAACATCATCTGACCCTGTTGGACACTTCAATGAACCATCCACGTAATATCCTCAGCCTATATCTTCCTACCCGCACGGCACTGGTCCTTCAACCTGCCTCCTCCGGCTGTAATGAATTGGGACATCCTTAAAGAAGAAGTGGTTTTACCTCGAATGCAGACCAAAATACATATCGGAACCTCCGGCTGGAACTATGATCACTGGAAAGAAGTATTTTATGAGAAGAGCTGTCCCAAGTCGGATTGGTTGAAATTTTACTCAAAACACTTTAACAGCATTGAAGTGAACGCGACCTTCTACCGTTCCATGTCTCACAAAACTTACGAAACCTGGAGGGAAAAAACACCGAAGGGGTTTATTTGGTCGGTGAAAGCCAACCGTTATATTACCCATATCAACAGACTAAAGAATATTGCAGAACCCTTAAAAAAGTTTTTTGGCGAGTTGACGGGATTAAAGGAAAAACTTGGGGCCATTCTTTTCCAGCTCCCGCCCACACTGACCTTTGAAAAGGAAGTTTTTGATGCATTTTGCAGCCTGATTCCAAGAAATAAGTGCGTTGCTATAGAGGCAAGACACTCCAGTTGGGTGGAAGAAAAGGCGCTATCTTCTTTAAAAAAACATAATATTGCCTGGTGTATTTCAGATACTGCGGGACGCTACCCCTATCTTGAATCAATAACATCTAATTTTATCTATATTCGTCTGCACGGATCACAAAAACTATATGAGTCCGAATACTCAGAAAACGAAATTAAGAACTGGGCTGAAAAGATAAAAACATGGGATATGGATACGTATGTTTATTTTGATAACGATGCCATGGGGCATGCACCTAAAAATGCTCTGAGACTCCAAGAACTCCTGACTTGATTATTTTTTATGACGGTTCCATCCTATCTTATCCGTTTTTATCCCGACTGCATGGGATAAGCTCCCGCTTCCTAGTGTTCCCCACCATCAAAATGAAGCCTTCCCTCCATAGACAGAGTGAACCCTAAAGTTGCATAAACAACATGGCTAAAAGGGGATCAACTATTCGAATTTCAGACAAAAGTCATAAAAATGCTTCCCTTTTTGATTTCGAACCCTTGGTGAATTCAAAGGATGGGGTCTATTTGATGCCATGTTGTTTATGCAACGTTAGGGTGAATTACACTTTGATAATAAATAATAAAAATAAGAATAATAAATATGTAAAGGAGATAGGCAATGGCAGCAAATTTTCAAATTTTATCTTATAAAACCAGAGACAGTCTTCATCTGAAACTGAATGGTGATTTTGATGGAACTTCGGCATATGAATTGATCAATACTATCAAAGATAATGGAACCAATTTTTATCAAATCTTTATTGATACGAATAATCTTAGAACCGTCTATGCATTTGGCAGGAATGTGTTGCAAAAGAACTTTGGCGACTTAAATAAACTCAGCAACCTAATTTTTATCGGAGAAAATGAACGCTATTTAGCACATTATTAGAAGCAAGTGTAATTATTGACACAGCGGTTTAAGGATCATTTGTAACCGTTCACGTATTTTTTGAAATCCCAAATTCCAGGGGCCAAAGATTATTTAAATCCCAAATCTCAAGCATCAAATTCCAAAAACCACGCCAAAGGGAGGCAAGAACCTGAAAACCAGGGCAGAATTATATATTCTGTTCTCCATAAACATTATGGGATTGAAAAAAATATTTGATTTCAGTGCGGGATAACTCCCTATATCTTTAGTATATTTTCCTATACAAATAAGCACTTTATCCTATAGACTTGTTTTTTAAAATTTATAATAGTTCTTTTGTAGCAATATATTTTTATCTATGATATTTATGATTAAACGAAAATTGAAAGCCTGATTCAAAATGATATATAATCTGTTAGAATAAAATAAAAAAGATCATAAAAGCCAAATTCAGGGGGTAACCCTATGTGATAGATAAAGGCTCATATACAGTATATAAACTGTGTCAAAGTATGGGCCTTTTCGTTTTTTTTTCTGTTGGGGAATTATTTATCAATGACTGAGAGAGAATCAACTTGGAATTATTATGAGCAAACGACTCAGGAAAGGCGAATTAGAAGCCACCCAGCGGACAGTAAAGTTTTTCGAGACGCTGCTGCGTGCTTCGGCCGACGGTATCGTGATTACGGACTCGACCCATACTATTATCGTGGTCAATGAGACCTTCTGCACATTCTTTGGACGGCAGTGGCGCGATGTAGTAGAAACCAGTATGTTCATCTGGCTTGAACAACTCAATGCCAATGCTTTGACCCGTTGGTCTGAGCTGGAAAAGAAGGTTCGCCTCCAAGGTTTTTGCCGTAATGCCAAGTTTGAGATGACAACAAAGGACAAAGTGAGCCATTTCACTGTCAATGCTTCTCTCCTTGAACGAGTTGCGGATGAGGACCTGCGTATTATCATCAGCATCTGGCACGACGTTACAGAATATAAGCAGACGGAGGAGGCACTGAGAAAAAGCGCAGAGAAATACCGAACCCTTCTGGAAATTACATCGGAAGGATGCTGGCTGATAAATCCCGAACTAAAAACTATCGAAGTTAACGAGTCCCTTTGCAAAATGTTTGGATACAGTCAAGATGAGATGCTTGGCAAAACACCTTTTGACTTCGCAGATGATGAAAACCGAAAGATTTTGATTGAGCAAACCTCAAAAATATCTACCACAGCCCATCGCAGTTATGAAATTACCCTGAAAAAAAAGAACGGTGAAGACCTGCCAACATATTTTAATGCCACAACAATCAGGGATGAATCGGGCGAGGTGCTGGGCGCCTTTGCATTGATTACTGATATTACCGAAAAAAAGCAAATGGAAGAAGCACTGCGAAAGAGTGAGGAACGCTTCCGTACAACTTTTTACAACGCGGCGATTGGAATGGCTTTAATGGCGAACGATGGTTACTTTATGAAAGTTAATCATGCACTGTGCAGAATTCTTGGCTATTCTGAGGAAGAACTATTGGGTAAGACTTGGGTAGAAATTACCAACCCGGATGACCTGCCCGGCTGTTATGATTGGTTAAAACGGGTAAAAGCTGGCTCGCAAAGTTCCTATGAAAAGCGATTCATCCACAAACTCGGGCACTTGGTGTGGATTGAGGTAAGTTCATCTCTGCTTCGCGATTCACAGGGTCGAATACAATATTACATCTCTTTGTTTCAAGACATAATGTTCCGTAAACAAGCAGAGGAGACACTGAAAAAAAGTGAAAGGCAATATCGTAACATTTTTAAGAATATTCAGGATGTTTATTATGAAGTAACCCTTGATGGAATAATACTAGAAGCCAGCCCCTCGATAGAGGATGTTTCGCTCTACAAAAGGGAAGAGATCATAGGAAAATCATTATCCGATATATATGTTGATCCGAAAAATAGAGATGAATTTCTAAACGAGCTTCTGAAAAATGGAAAAGTTACTGACTATGAAGCGCTTATGATAGATAAAGACGACTCTCAACTCCATTGTTCGATAACGGCAAAGATAGTACGAGATAACCATGGTAATCCTGTCAAAATTATCGGCTCGTTGCGTAATATTACCAAGCGAAAACGGATGGAAGAATCGCTTCGGGAGCGTGAGGAGACGCTGAAAGCAATTCTTGCTGCTTCTCCGGTTGGGATCTGTTTGGCACGGAACCGCATTATAGAATGGGCCAACCAAGCCATGTACCGCATCTGGGGCTACGAAGAAGGTTCCCTGTTAGGAAAGAACACCCAAGTGCTCTATCCGGATCTTGAAGAGTACGATCGTGTCGGTCACCAGTTTTACTCTGAAATTGAGCAGAAGGGAATCGGACAAGTGGAGACGCGGTGGGTTACCAAGGATGGCACGAAAATTTACTGTTATCTCCAAGGATGCCCTCTCGATCCGTCTGATATCTCCAAAGGTGTTATCGTGGGTGCGATGGATATTACCGATCGCAAGCAGGCCGAAGCTCTTGTCCACAACTTTTCTCAACTGCTGATGAAGGCGCAGGAAAGTGAGCGTCAGAGGATTTCCCGTGACCTGCACGACCACGTGGCGCAAGAGCTTTCAGCGGTTAAAATTGGCTTTGAAACGCTTTTTGATCTTCAGCCCTCGATAGCTCCCGAGATCAGACAAAGAGTTTCTGAACTAACGAGAACGCTTCAAGAATCTATAAAAGCAGTTCGGGATGTCTCATATGATTTACGCCCTCCGGGCCTTGATGAAATAGGGCTTGTAGAGACGCTTGTTCAGTATTGCAATGATTTTTCTGAAAACAATAGAGTAAAGGTTGACTTCCATTGTGCCGGCATGAAGAACTTAACACTGGATTTTGATACCGAAATCAACCTGTATCGTTTGATTCAAGAAGGTCTTACCAACATTAAGAAGCATGCTGACGCTGACCAGGTAATCATCAGGCTGGTTGCAGCTTTCCCTAATATTATTCTTCGGATAGAAGATAATGGTAAGGGTTTTAATGTTCAGAAACGAATGGCAACCATAACGAAAGAGAAACGAATGGGCATTCATAGCATGGTGCAAAGGGCCAAACTGCTTCAAGGTGAAATGAAAATTCAATCAAAACCCATGCAGGGCACAAAGATTTCTATTGTGCTTCCTTATAAGGGAAATAAGGATGATTCATAAGAAAACAATACTAATAATAGATGACCATCCCCTTTTCAGGGAAGGCCTCAAAGCGATCATCGGACGCAACCATAGATTTGAGGTGGTCGGGCAGGCAGGAAATGGGCGTGATGGACTACAAATGGCGAGGGAACTCAAGCCGGATTTGGCGCTGGTGGATATGTCTTTGCCGGATCAGAGCGGTATCGAACTGACCCGCGAAATTAGAAAACTATCGCCAAAGACACGTATCATGATTATTACCATGCACTCCAAAGTAGATTATATTGTCAAGGCATTTCAGGCCGGAGCCACAGGATATGTGGTCAAGGAATCGGCCTCTGAAAGACTGCTACAGGGGATAGATATAGTCTTGAAGGGAGAATATTTCATGGACAGTTCCGTCTCCCATAAAGTAATTAAAAAGCTTATGCAATTCCCGGAAAAAGAGGTTAAGATAACGGATGTGAGCTATGACACTCTGACCCACCGGGAGCAAGAGATCCTGGTGTTGCTGGCCCAAGACCTTTCCAACAAACAGATCGCAGAAAAACTTTTCATCAGCCCCAAAACAGTTGAGAACCACAGATCAAATATTTTGCGCAAGCTTAATTTCCATAGCACACTGGAGCTGGTTCGATATGCCGCAAGGTTAGGAATTATCGACGTTGATCTGTGGAAAGGATAAGCCTGCCCACAAAAACCTATATTCGAGTTCCAGACATTTTACATTTTATTATCAGTTGGCAGCTCAATATCACCATTTGATACAACAGAACTTATTGAAAAGTTACTATTTTATCAGTATTCCTCCCGATTAAATGGGATAAATTCCCTCCCCATAGGGGTTCCCACCATCAAAATGAAGCCCTCTCTCTATCCTCCGGCCCCGCTTCTCTCCGAGGCGTAGGATCGTGCCTTTACGAGCCGGAGGCCAGCCCGTAGGGCTTACAGGCCGGCCTCCGGCTCGTAGAGCCTACACCTCGGAGAGAGGGTTGGGCCTACGCCCCGACCCGAATGCCAAAATTCGAAATGTGTTCCTTGGGAACGGAAAATGAAGCAGTAGCAACAGAACTCTCTATATGATCATCTTCTCCGGTTTTATCGATGTCTCCGTTAAAAGCACTTACGGAAATGTCTATCCATTCATTCACATATCCCACAGTTAGTACGCTCTCCAGGGTTTCTCCAGGCTCTAACTGGTCTTGATTTCGATCTGCTTCACTTCTGTTTTTGGAGCAGCCTTTCGAGGAATTGTTATTTTCATTATACCGTTCTTATAAACGGCGTTGATGTTGTCCTGATCCGCATCTTCCGGAATCGACAGCACCCGCTGAAATGATCCGTAAGACCGTTCCATGCGGTAATAATTCTTTTCTTTATCCTCTTTTTGCTGTTGTTTTTCTCCTTTGATCTTCAGCGTATCATTGATCAATTCTAGCTGAACTTCCTTTTCGTCTACGCCGGGCAATTCGACTGAGATCGTGTACTCCTTGTCCGATGCTCCGATATCCAATGTGGGTTTTAACCAGTCGGTTTGAGCCATGGAAGTAAGTTCCCTCCCAAACCCCATTGAGGGAAAATCGAATCCACTGAAAGCCGTATCAAATATCCGGTCGATTTCTTGACGAATCTGTAAAAATGGGTTGGTATACGGAGGTTGCGTCTCTTGCCGTTTTATCGGAAGCATTTTTCCATCCTGTTCCTTTTTAAACCAGTTCCAAGGTGCAAGTTTTTTGATATCCATAATTTACCTCCTTTTCTCCTTTAAATTTAATAAGTTGTTAAGGAGTTATTGGTAAAAGCGCCGGATATCGTAGTCAACTCCTAAACATCCGGCGCATAGAGATATTTATCCGGTTTTAATCTCAATCTTTCGAGGCGTGGCTTCCTCAACCTTCGGTAGTGAAAGCCTCAACACACCATCGTTTAGCTTGGCGTCGATCTTACTTTGATCAATTACGCTGGAAAGATTAAATTGCCGGTGGTATTTGCCTATTTCGTATTCAATCAGAATATCTTCTTCATTTGCTCCTTCAAAAGGTGAGACCTCACCAGTTAGGGTTAATATATTTTCTCTAAGGTCGATGGTCAGATTTTCGGTCATAACACCCGGCAAATCAGCCAGGAGAGTAATCTCACGATCTGTCTCGAATATGTCCACATTGGGTGTAAAGATCAAGCCCGATTGTGTTAGCTCTGCCGGAGAGTTTAATTCCTGTTTCTGCTTTACTTGAATTTCTTTGGATTCTTTATCCGTCATTGTTATCCCTCCTTCCGTTATTTTTTAAATCTTATTTCACCGTAATTTGTCGGGGCTTAGCAGCCTCGGATTTGGGTATGGTAACCTTCAAAATACCATTTTCCATGGAGGCCTCAACCTTATTAACATCAACTTCGCCTGGCAGGTTGATCAATCTGGAGAATTTTCCTGCCTCTCTCTCGCGCCTGTGATACTTTGCGCCGTTTCCTTCTGCCGAAATTTTTCTTTCGCCTGAAATGGAAATGCCAGCTGCTGCAACCTGAATGTCCAGTTCATCCGGCTTAATGCCGGGCAACTCAGCCCTGACATAATAGTTTTCATTATCTTCAGTCACATTGGTCAGAGGAAATACACCAGCAGAAGGCATTGGAAGGACTCCACCTGATAAGGCGCCATAAAGCTCATCCATCTGCCTCCGTAAACGATCGAACTCTCGAAAAGGCCGATTTAAGCCCCAAGTCGGAACATTGAATAATTTTCTGTAAATCATAACAACATCCTCCTTTCTTAGTTATTTTGTGTTTTGTTAAATGGTTACATTAATATTCAAACCCAATAAAACCATTTTAAACAAAAAATAATTTTAGAAATATATTTGTCAATATTTATTTCAAACTTTTTTCTTGAATTACTATTTATTTGTTTATATTTTAGTAATTAATATTAATTTTGGAGGTCAATACGATGTCTAAGGAAAATGATAAAAAAAACAGAAAGAGAAGATTTCACTGCCCAAGGCATTTACTTCTGATTTAAAAAGCAGACAATCGGTTCGTTCTACCTTCAGACTGACGAAAGGGTCTATTGATGCTATTAGTATCGTAGCCAATCAAATGGGTATCAAACAAAAATCTCTTTTCGATCATGTGGCTGAAGATATGGAGAGTTTAAAATCTATCGCTCGTGAAATTAAACAAACGAAGATAAAAAAACAGGTCCGGATCCAAAAAACGTTTGTGATCAGCAGAAAATCACTCGCTTCATTAGATGAAATTTCCAACATGTTTAATGCCTCTAGGGATGGGCTGGTTGAATATTCTATCCAAAGATTATTGCCTATTATTAAAAAAGAGCGAACTAAACATGAGATACGAAAAGAATTTCTTAAAAAGATTAAAAAGCATTTTCAGCAAGGAGAGAAAATGCTGAATGACATTAGAAAACAACCGGGGGATAATGATCCGATTATCAATAAATTTCCGATGGTCATGTCTAGTTATGAAACTATAAAGGACAATATGGAATCATTTATTGATCGGAGTAAGAATATTGAAAAGTTTGATGTTGATAATATGAATCCTTAATTCTTGAAATGGTTTGAGGCCTCTTCCTGTCAGCCAGCTCCGAGGGGTCCACCAGCACGTCTTGTGCAGTTATGCACGCATTTTTTTAAAAGCGTGGTCCTTGCACACTTATAGAAGAATTTAAAATTAAAAATAATAATGGCGTATCTTATTAATTTCAATGAAACTCCGACCTATTATTACATATTTAAAACCTTGACAGATCAAAAACTATGATTATTAATATAATTATTCCAACACACAATCTCTATAATGCACAGATTTAATTGCATTTAATCAATTATTATTTTAATTTTTCTTTTTATTGAGGAGGTTATGATGAAGGGATATTTTAAAAAAAACTTTGATTATGGAGAACTTGTCAATGTATACCAAAAAGCTTTAACTATTCCGCAAAACCTAAATTGTTCTTCAGATAAAGATTTTAAATGCGTTAAAACAAAGTGTTTAAAACGAATGCCTTTTAACAGCGGATTTAAAATCTACCTTCCAGACCATCCTGAACCACAGTAACGCTAATAAGCTATTCTCAGGTCTTAAGGCAACCATCATTTATTAAATAATATTATTTTAGCATGTACATTGTTTAATGTTTGCTGCCTTCATATTTTTTGAATTAGGTCTATGACCGGCTCTTTCAAAATTGGATAATATTAATAGGGAGTTACTGTTAATAATTAGCCATGGATTTTAATAGAGCCAACAATTTAAATTTGAATGATTTTTTGAATTATGGACGGGGGAAAACAAATGGCATCGAATTTCCACATTTTACCTTATAAAACCAGAGATTGCCTCCATCTGAAATTGGCTGGTGATTTTGATGGAAGTTCTGCACATGAGTTAATTAATACGTTAGTAGACAACGATAAAGGTTACTATCAAATCTTTATTGACACTAATGATCTGAAAACTATCCATCCATTTGCTAGAGACGTATTGGAAAAGAAGCTCGGTAGTATCAACAAGCAATTCAAAAACCTGATCTTTATTGGGGAAAATTCACATGAACTATCCATGAACTAGGACCGGTTGCGTTGAATATTTTGGGCTGGTTTAGGATTATTTTACATTAGTGTAAATAGTGCCTGAACGAAAACTGTCTTTTTCGCCAATATCTGCGTCAGACTCAA
>CAZKDT010000038.1:0-12578 GCA_964551515.1 uncultured Desulfobacteraceae bacterium
CACCAGGCATACGGGAAGGAATAAATATGGGATATTTTTTAAAGCCATATTATGGACGATTTTAATCACCCCAGCTCGTGCCTGTGCATTTCCGCATGCAGGCAGGAACCGATTGTATAGCTTAAGGATTTGTAATGCCGATCTATGAATACGAACACTTAAAAAAACCGTGCTCATTAGGTAGAGTGTTTGATGTGAAGCAGTCGATTAACGATAAATTGATGGTGGAATGCCCCAACTGCGGTGGGCCGGTGCGCAAACTCATTTCTCGCATTAATATCAGCACACCTAAAACTAACAGCGAATTGCGCGACCTTGGTTTTACCAAGCTTGTAAAGAGAGATAATGGCGTTTATGAGAATGTAACGGTTCGTGATGGTGATAGCCGCATGGTAATACGGGGTAAACCCGAAACCCTGCCGGACTTGAAAAAGACTATTAAAGATTAACCCGTAATCGGAGGAAATATGCACATAAAAATGTGCATCATGCTCAGATTAATGTGCCTATTAAAAAAATAATTGAAAAAATCCTTGCCCTTCGTATATATCCAGTCCGTTTCAATAAAAGTTTTTTAAATCTGAAAAAAAGATTGACAATCCGCATTAAATAAAGATTTTTTTTACAGATAGAGATATAAAAAGCCCTGCCTGCAAATCCTTGTTATTAGATTTAATCCCAATAATTAAACGTCTTGAAAATTCTACAACTTATTGAAAAGATAAGTTTTTTAATGGCAACCTGTTTCTATCATGGATATGGAAAAATAAAATGATGGAATACCGGAATATTGAAGGCAAGAGCGGAAATAACCTATTTAAATTATCAAAAATTCCTTCAAACCCATCACTCCGTCACTCCATTATTCCAATTGGGTCGAAGCCCCTAAGTTCTTTCTGGCATGATTATTGGAGGGGTTTTTCGTAATCGGGAATTCCCTTTAAACGGTTTTGGGTTTCTATAAACAATAATCAATGAAAGGAGGAAACAATGTCAAAGACAAAAAAGATGTTGATTTTGTGGATTGCGGTTGTAATGGTTATGGCATTCAGTGTGCCGTCTTGGTCTGAAGATACAGTAAAGATTAATCTTAACAAAGCAACAGTGGCAGAACTTACTCAGCTCATAGGGATAGGGCAAAAATACGCAGAAAGGATCGTGGAATTCCGTGAGAAAAATGGACCTTTCGAAAAAACGGAGGATTTAATGAATGTTAAGGGGATCGGCATCAAAATCTGGGAAAAGAACAAAGACCTGATTACAGTTGAGTAAAAGCAAAAAGACGCACGTAAACAACCACCAGATATGCTGGTGGTTGTTTATGTATGCAATATGTTTAAAACCCACCAACACTGATATTCGAGCTAACCGGTTTACAAAAAAGCTTCAACTTATAGCAGGGGATTTAAATTTAGAGCGGCATAGCCGCATTTTATAAAATCGTGAATCTATGTTATATTTTGCTTGACATATCCCGCCAAAATATGTTCAATTGCTGAACGCTCAATAAATGAAGATCTATCTACTTAGTGCCCGAACGAAAACTAGGATTTTTCGTTAAGATCAAGCCTCCGGCCCCGCTTCCAGCCCGTAGGGCTTACAGGCCGGCCTCCGGCTCGTAGAGCCTACGCCTCGGAGAGAGGGTAGGGCCTACGCCCCGGAGGGGAAGACGAAAATTTTAACCACAGGAATACAGGTAGTATTTCGAGGATTAAAATTTGAGTATGACACAGATATTGGCGGAAAAGACAGTTTTCGTTCAGGCACTACTTAAAATAAATATAGGAACAATAGAGATTACAAGGAATTACTAATAAACCTTAATGTAATCCACTGGGCGGAGCTTTATGCCCACACAAGACACGAGACCTTTGCAAAGCGCTCCCTTTGGGCAGGCTGGGCATACAAAATTGGGCATTTTTCAAAGGTCTCAAACTTTCCACTATCCCAAAATTACAATATCTAAAAGCCCTCCATCACTCCCGTAACAAATCTCACACGAAATTATGGATAAAAAAGAGATCCGCACACTGAAAATCCTTGAAGAGATCGAAAACGATCACACCTCGAGCCAGCGGGATCTATCAAGGAAGCTGAATATTTCCTTGGGGCTTGTTAACTCCTTTGTCAGACGTCTTGCTAACAAGGGATACTTCAAGATCACAACTATTCCTAAAAATAGAGTCAAGTATATTCTTACGCCAAAAGGTATTACGGAAAAAACGCGACTGACTTGCAAATATTTTCAGTGCTCTTTTGAATTTTATAGAAATGCCCGCGAGAAGCTGCGACAAACTTTTAAAGACCTCAGGGCACAAGGGGTCAGGCGAGTTGTATTGTATGGTGCATGTGACTTTGCAGAGATAGCTTGCATCTCTTTGTATGAGACCTCCATAGAAATGGTGGCAATAGTGGACGATAACAAAACAGGAGAGAAATTCCTTGGTGATGTTGTTAAAAACCCGAGTATGTTGAATTCGCTTTCTTATGACAAAATCCTTATCACACCTATGTTTTCGAAAGATATAGTGTTAGAAAAAATATTAAAACAAGGGATTCCACGCAGCAAATTGGTTATGCTGGAATAAGAATTGTTTTTTTAAAGAATTGGTCAAAAGGGGCTGTTTCCAAAAGGTCTTGGAGGAATATAATGAAACGAGCTTTAATTACAGGGATTACCGGGCAGGACGGTGCATATCTGGCTGAACTGTTGTTGGACAAAGGTTATGAGGTGCATGGTATTAAACGACGTTCTTCTCTATTTAATACTCAACGAGTGGATCACCTGTATCAGGACCCGCACGAAAAGGATGTACGCTTTGTTCTCCACTATGGTGATCTCACAGATGCAACCAACCTGATTCGCATTATTCAGGAAGTCCAACCGGACGAGATTTATAATTTGGGTGCGCAGAGCCATGTAAAAGTTTCTTTTGAATCCCCCGAATACACAGCTGATGCAGATGCTTTGGGGACCTTGCGACTTTTGGAAGCTGTTCGAATGCTGGGGCTTAAAGAAAAAACAAAATTTTACCAGGCGTCCTCGTCCGAATTATTCGGCAAAGTCCGGGAAATACCGCAAACCGAACAGACTCCTTTTTATCCTCGTTCACCATATGCCTGTGCTAAACTCTATGCTTTCTGGTGTACCGTAAACTATCGTGAAGCATATGGTATTTATGCCTGCAACGGAATTCTTTTTAATCATGAATCACCACTGCGCGGTGAAACTTTTGTTTCTCGCAAAATTACCAGAGCAGCAGCGCGTATTGTGCTGGGACTTCAGGAAAATCTTTATCTTGGAAACCTGGATGCCGTGCGGGACTGGGGACATGCCAAAGACTTTGTTCAAGCACAGTGGCTAATACTTCAGCAAGACCGACCTGATGACTATGTCATCGCAACAGGGGAACAGCATTCGGTAAGAGAGTTTTGTGAACGTGCGTTTTTGGAAGCAGGGATTAAACTTGCATGGAAAGGCCAAGGCATTACTGAAATAGGAGTGATCGCTGATATACAGCCTGCGGAATTATTGAAGAAATATGATTGCCGCGATCAGTTGCGAACTCTTAGCCGGGGAAAAACCGTAGTTTCTATTGATACACGCTATTGCAGACCCACAGAAGTAGATTTTCTTCTCGGAGATCCATCCAAAGCACGCCGGGAACTGGGCTGGAAACAGGAAATTTCTTTTAATCAGATGGTTCGGGAAATGATTGAGCATGACCTGAAAGAAGGCATGCGGGAAGCCATTTGGGAAAAAGAGGGGTTTGCGATTCCGGAAAGCTTTGAAGCTAATATGTAATTTAAAAAGGTTCACAGTTAAAGGGTTCAAAAAATGAACAAAAATTCTTCAATATATATTGCGGGCCATACCGGTCTTGTCGGTTCAGCCTTGTTCCGCAGATTAAAGAACGATGGTTATTCAAACCTGATCATACATAAACATTCGGATTTGGATCTCACAAGGCAGGATGATGTTGAAGCTTTTTTTCGAACAGAAAGACCAGAATATGTTTTTCTTGCAGCAGCCAAAGTTGGCGGGATTATGGCAAACCATACATATCCTGCTGAGTTTATTTACACCAATCTGGCCATTCAAAATAATATTATTCATACTGCATGGAAAACAGGCGTCAAGCGACTTTTCTTTTTAGGTTCCTCGTGTATTTATCCCAAAAAATGTCTCCAGCCCATGAAAGAAGATTATCTTTTAACCGGAACTCTTGAGCCAACCAATGAACCTTACGCAATTGCTAAAATTGCGGGTATCAAAATGTGCCAGTCATACAACCGTCAATATGGAACACAGTATATATGTCTTATGCCAACAAACCTGTATGGACCCAACGATAATTTTGACCTGGAGACCAGCCATGTTGTTCCGGCCCTGATAAGAAAACTTCATCTGGCTAAACTTGAAAATCAGGGAGACTGGGAAGCGATTAAAAAAGATGAACAAAAATATGGCACAATCCCTGAAGAAATCAAATTGTCGATGGGGTTAAAAACTTCTGCCTCAAACGTCAAAACAATAACTTCCAGATTTAAGCCTTCTGTGCTACTCTGGGGAAGCGGCAATCCCAGAAGAGAGTTGCTGCATGTTGACGATCTTGCAGATGCCTGTATTTTCTTGACCAAAATGGATGAAAAAATTTATAATTTGTTTTTTGATAATAACCATGCACCATTGATAAATATCGGTTGTGGCAAAGATCAAACTATCAGGGAGCTTGCTGAAATAGTTGCTGAGGTTGTGGGTTATAATGGGGATATAAGTTGGGATCAAGATAAACCGGATGGAACTTTGCAGAAGTTGCTCGATATTTCTAAAATAAAGGAGCTGGGTTGGAAACCGAATATTAGCTTAAGAGAAGGTATTAAAAGCGTTTACAAATGGTATTTATAACCAACCGTGGGTTTACGCCCTGAAGGAATAATAGAATGAACGAAATATCATATACGGAATATCCTAAAGAACCGGTGGTCATCAGCAGCCTCTCTGTTAAGTTCATGAAGCAATCCGGGTTTGTGCCTTTGAAGATGAATGAGGATACGCTGAGGATTGCAATGGTTGATCCACTGGACTTTTATACCATAGATGCCCTCAAGCTTGCCTACGGTGTGAGTATAGAAGTATGCCAGGGCAAAAAGGAGGACGTCCTTGAAGCTATTGAAAGATTATACGGAACCGGATCCCAATCAATAGACACGATAATTGAAGAAGCCGGCAAGGATATGTCCGAAATAATACCAGGAGAAGAAAATGCTGACTACTTAAGAGACCTTGCTTCTGAGGCCCCAATTATCAGGCTGGTAAACCGTCTTATTTCAAATGCGGTTGAGCTGAGGGCAAGCGACATCCATTTTGAACCTTATGAAAGTGAGTTTAGAGTCAGATACCGCATAGACGGGGTTCTGCACGATGCAGAATTTCCGCCAAAACGTCTTCAATCTGCCATAATCTCCAGGGTCAAGATCATGGCGAAACTCGACATTGCAGAAAGACGTTTACCCCAGGATGGGAGAATAAAACTTAGAGTTTCTGACAAGACGATTGACTTCCGGATATCGACCGTCCCCACACTTTTCGGAGAGAGCCTTGTCATGAGAATACTGGACAGGGATAACTTGGTCTTTGATCTGGAGAAATTAGGTTTCCCTGATTATATTCTATCACAATATATTGATCTGATATCTCAGCCTTACGGCATGATACTGGTAACGGGGCCTACGGGGAGCGGTAAGACATCTACACTGTATACTGTCCTTGCAAAGATAAGCTCCCCGGAAAATAAGATCATTACACTCGAGGACCCTGTGGAATATCAGTTAAAGGGTGTCAATCAGATTCAGGTTAACCCGAAAATCGGTATGACCTTTGCTGGCGGTCTTCGTTCCATCGTCCGGCAGGATCCTGACATTATACTGGTCGGAGAAATAAGAGATAGAGAGACTGCCGAGATTGCCATTCAATCTGCTCTCACCGGCCATCTGCTTTTCAGCACCCTGCACACCAATGACACTGCAGGCGCTATTACCCGGCTCCTTGATATGGGCGTGGAAAACTTTCTCCTTAGTTCTACGCTCTTAGGAGTTCTGGCTCAGAGGCTTGTCAGGGTCATTTGTTCTTATTGCAAGAAGTCTATTATTCCTGAGAAAAAGCTCTTAAAATCTATGGGGGTGAGTGCCGATGAAGTGGCAAAAATAGATTTTTTCGACGGAAAAGGGTGTGAAGAATGCAGACACACAGGGTTTAGAGGAAGAACGGGCATCTTTGAATATCTTCCCGTGAATGAAGATATCAGGAATGAGATCATAGAGAAAGCCAGTACTGAAAGGATCAAAGATGTGATGCTCAAAAAAGGGATGGCGACTTTGAGGCAGGATGGATGGAATAAGGTCAGACAGGGGATTACCACCATTCCAGAGGTTTTAAGGGTAACCCTCGAAAAATAGGATGCCTACATACTCATATAAAGCAACAGATTCCGCAGGTAAAATCGTTAAGGGGACCCTGGAGGCCGAACAAGAGAGAGGAGTGGTGGCCAGTCTTCACGATATGGGGTATATTCCCATTAAGATTAGCCTGGCCGGAAGAGACCGCAGTAGATTTGATCTCGACCTGTCAAAGAATATCATTTCCATCTTTAAAAGGATTTCCACCAAAGATGTAGTGAGCTTTACCCAGGATCTTTCTGCCTTATTGGAAGCCGGCCTCCAGGTGGACAGGGCCTTATCCACATTGATTGATGTTGCTGAAAAAGAAAAATTCAAAGAGGTCATCAAAGATGTTCTGAAGACGGTTCAGGAAGGGAGTTATCTCTCGGACGCGCTGGCAAAGCACCCCAGGGTTTTCTCTACTTTTTATGTGAACATGGTAAGGGCAGGAGAAGCGGGAGGCGTTCTGGAGGCTGTTCTGGGGAGATTGGGCGATTTTTTGGAAAGCTCCCAGGATCTCAGAGATTACATTAAATCTGCGATGGTTTATCCTGTCTTTCTTGTTTCTGTGGGCGGCATTTCAATCATAATTTTGTTAACATTTGTGATCCCCAAGTTTTCCATTATTTTTTCTGATATGGGTCAGTCCATACCTCTGTCCACGCGGTTTTTAATCGGGTTCAGCGAGATATTGAGAACATACTGGTTAGTCATCCTTGGCGGATTTGGCGCTGTCTACTTTTTCCTGAGACGCTATATAAGGACCCCGGCCGGCCGTTTAAGACTGGATCAATATAAAATGAATTTTCCAGTTGGCGGAGAACTGATCAAGAAGATAGAAGTGTCCCGGTTTGCAAGGACGTTGGGAACCTTAACAAAAAGCGGAGTTCCTATCTTGCAGGCCCTTAACCTGGTCAATGAAATTATTGGCAACCGGGCGATTGCGCGATCTATGGGAAAGATTTATGAAAGGGTTAAGGAAGGGGAAATGCTTACAAAGCCTCTGGGTGAGGCAGGGATATTTCCTACGCTTGCGATACAGATGATTACAGTGGGCGAAGAAACAGGAAGACTTGACGAAATGCTTCTGAGAGTGGCGGAAACTTATGAGAAGATGGTAAGGAACATGGTTAAAAGATTTATCAGCTTGTTGGAACCGGTTATGATCCTTGGTATGGGGCTTGTAGTGGGCTTTATCGTTATATCCATGTTGATGGCTATATTCAGCATGAGTGAAATGCCTTTTTGATAACAGCTTAGCCACTAAGGCACAAACGCACAAAGGAGGGATATGATTGATAAATTGAAGAATTGCGAATTAAGCGGGATTATATTATAATCTTGGGGTCTTAGTGTCTTTGTGGCTGAAGTATTACTCTTTTTGAAAGGAGTTTTTATGGTTAAATATGCAAGAAAACAGCAGGGCTTTACATTAATCGAATTGTTGATCGTTATGGTCATTTTGGGTATCCTGGCAGCGTTGGTAGGTCCCCGAATGTTTGGAAAAGTGGGAAAGTCCAGGCAAAAGGGCGCCAAGGCTCAGATATCGCTTTTTGAGACGGCCATGGATACTTATAGGCTTGACGTGGGCAAGTATCCGACAACGGATCAGGGACTGGAGGCCCTCCGGGTTAAACCGGATGATGTAGAAAAATGGGATGGTCCTTACCTTCCAAAGGAAGTGCCCTTGGATCCCTGGGGGAACCATTACGTATATGAGTCGCCTGGAGAACATGGAGACTATGATATTATTTCTATGGGTGCTGATGGAGAGCTCGGGGGAGAAGGAGAAGATGCGGATATTGTGAGTTGGAAGGATATCGGGAGCGCAAGCCAGTAGGGAATGAGGGATTTGAGAATGCTGGGATAATGTCCAAAAAAAAGACATGTTTTTCAATCATGTTACGAGATCTTAAATATTCAATTCCATACGGTTTCACACTTCTTGAACTCCTGGTAGTGCTGATAATCATCAGCCTGATGTCTGTTCTTGTGGTGCCTCAATTTGCGGGTTCCTTAGCCAGGATGAATTTACAGACCGCTTCCAAAAAGATCTCGGCATCACTGAGATATGCCAGAAGCCAGGCCGCATCCGAGAAGATAATCTATGTAGCCATCTTTAATTTTGAAAAAGATCGGCTATCAATTATGAGCGGAGAAAAAGCGTCTGATCTGCCTGTGCTTGATCGCACGCAGACAGGCGAATCCATAGCCATAGAAGAAGATTTAAGTGATGGTGAAAAACCTGTGATCAGATCAAGGTCTTATGATTTGCCTGATGGAATCAAACTGGAAAAGGGAGTGTCAGGCGAAGATGAGATTGATTCAGGCCTCTTTGAGATTGTTTTTTTTCCTACCGGAAGCAGCAGTGGGGGGGATGTGATTTTGGTCAATGATCAGGGAAAGCGGTATAAAATAAGCGTTGATTTTATTACAGGAGGCGTGCGGCTGGGAGAGTTGGATGAGCCGGCTTGATGTCTGTCTGAACAGGGAAAGTCTTTGGTGTGGCAATGGGTTCACCCTCATCGAAACCCTTGTCGCCATGGCTATTCTCTCCATTTCTCTGGTTGTAATCCTACAGCTTTTCTCCGGCGGCTTAAAATCGAGCAGATTATCGGATAACTATACCCGCGCTATATTTCATGCAAGAGAAAAAATGGAGGAGATTTTTCTTAATGATAATTTTACAGACGGGGCAACAGAAGGTGAATTTAGCGATGGTTTTGAGTGGAAAGCGCAGACTCTTCTTCTTAAGCCGGACAAAGAGGAAGAGGCGGAATTGCCGGTTGACATCTTCAGTATTTTCAATATAAAAGTGGATGTTAGATGGCAAGAGGGGAGTAAGGAAAAGCATTTTGAAATAAGCACACTGAGGATAGCCGAAAAAGTGACTGATGATTGATGGAGCAATCAAGTAACCAAATGGCGCGCGACGCAAATAAAGGTTTCACTCTTTTAGAACTCCTGATATCTTTAACTATTTTAGGGGTAATTGTGGTTATCATATTTGGCGCTTTCAGGATCGGGGTCAGAGCATGGGAAAAGGGTGAAAAGGATGTGGAAAGTCGGCAGCGACAACGCATTGTTCTGGACCTTATCAAACGTCAACTGGCATCAACCTGTTTAGGCGAGGTAAAGGATGCAAGGCAAGAACCCTTGTTGTTAAAAGGAGATGATAAGTCAATAGAGTTCGTGTCACATATCCCCATGGTTCCCGGCAATCGGTTTGGACAGGTTTATGTCAAATATGTGGTTAAATCGGAAGATGATGGTGAGAGAGAGCGACTCGTATTTTGGGAGAAAAATACTGTTTTACTGAACAAAGAGACAGATGTGAGTGATTTACACGAAGACGAATTCTTTGAGCTGTTTCCCGGGGTACAAAGTATCGCTTTTGAGTACTTGAAAGCCGGGAGTGATGAAGAAACTTCGCAATGGCAACAAACCTGGGACCAGTCCATAGACGAGGGACTTCCCCGGGCAGTCAGGGTCGTCATTATGGAGGATATCGAAAAGGCTCCCATTTGTGTGATTGCCCCTATTGGTCCGGACGTTGATTGACGGTGATTCCATGGAATACCTGCTAAAAAATGAAAACGGTATTGTGCTGTTTCTGGTGCTGTGGGTTCTGACGCTGCTGTCAGTCATTGTTGGCGAGTTCTGTCATGCAATGAGGACAGAGGTGAACATCACACGCAACTTTAAGGAGGAGACCCAGGCCTATTACATTGCAATGGCTGGGGTGAACAGGGCTGTCGCGGAATTGATAAGAAATGAGGCCATGTCTCAAAAAACGAGATATCCTGACACCGAAGAGGAAGAAAAGGAAAAAGAAGAAGAGGAGGAGATCAAATGGAGAGTCAATGCGGATATCCCGGCGATCCATTTTGGAGATGGTCAATTTGAAGTAAAAATTGGTAATGAAAGCGGGAAAATAGACATAAACAAAGCGGATGATTATTTGTTAAGGATGATGTTAAAGGGTTTTGATCTTGAAGATAGTGATAAAGATATGATCGTGGATTCCATTCTGGATTGGCGCGACAAGAATAATCTTCACCGGTTAAACGGCGCAGAGGATGACTATTATCGTTCTTTACCTGAACCCTACGAATGTAAAGATGATGATTTTGACTGTATTGAAGAACTCATGCTGGTAAGGGGTATGACTGCCGAGATATTTTACGGCGGGCTCAGGGATATGGTAACCGTATATCCTGTTGGTTTTAATAAAATAAACATCAATACTGCTTCATCGCTGGTATTACGGTCTTTTCCCCAGATCACGGATGACATGATCCGGGATATTATTGAATACAGAACAAAGGATGATTTCAGATCATTGAATGAGTTGATTCCCATTGTCGGATCTGACGTGTACAAAGCCATTGTTACACACATTACTTTGAAAACCAGCCCGTATTTTACAATTAAATCAGTGGGAACGATAGAAGGGGGCCAAACGCGCCAGGGCGTCCAGGCCATGGTTGAGATTAATAAAAAGTTCAAGAAGGGATATCGTTTGATTCAGTGGGTGGATAGACTTGAACATCAATCTCGGGAGGTTTAATTTGATTTTTCAGGCAGGTCTTGGCATTGACATACAGGATGATTCTGTTTCCATGGCGTATCTGAAAGGGTCATTCAAGGGAGTCAGACTGGCGGCTCATGCCATTTGTCCCCTTGAAAAGGAGCAGCCTGTAGAGGAAAAGCTGGGGACCATCGCTGGGTTCGTCAGGGACTTTATGGGAAAGAACCGGATTACCTCGACAGATATTTTCATGGGAATACCGAGGGATATGGTGGTTTTGAGGTATATCGAATTGCCTTTGGCTGTCAAGGAAAACCTCCGGGGAGCGCTCAACTATGAAATGGAGAAATATGTCCCTATCTCGGCCGAAGATCTTTATTTTGATTACCAGGTTCTTTCTGAGGACAAGGTCGACAATCGGCTGAAAGTCCTCTTGATTGTCGTAAAAAAAAGCTACATAGATCCTTATTTTGACTTTAGAGACCGGTTGGGCGCCGGGATTTCCGGTATTGAAATTACTTCCACGGCCATGGCTAATTATTTCTCCTGCCGGCCGGACATGTCTGACGGAAATGCACACGCCATTGTTTATTTAAGGGATGACAATCTGGAACTAAACCTTGTCAAAGAAAGGCTTTTGAATTATTCAAAATCTGTGAGAGTGGCGGAAACTGAGGGTAATCTCCATAGCCTTGTTTTGCAAGAGTTGAAGCCGCTCAGGGAAGTTTTGGGAGAGCATGGTCGGGTGGAGGCGGCATTCTGTGGTTCTGAGGTTGGAATTGAACTGCTCAACCGTCTCAGGGAGGAAGGTGACCTTGATATTCGGCCCGTAGAGCTTTCCGGAATAACAGTTCCCTCATACGCCCTGATACCGGCCTACGGTCTTGCTTTAAAGGGAGTCCGAAAAGTGCCGATGGAAATCAATCTCCTGCCCCCAGAGCGTCGAAAAAAGCCCAGTAAGGCCGGTTATTATACTATGTTTGTGCTCACGGGTCTGGTTATTTTGTCAGTCATTGCCTGGGGGGGGAGCAATATTGTTCGCCAAAAACTTGATTTGAGCCGGTTGAACGCAGAAATTAAAAGCCTGGACGGAAAGATTGCAAATATTGAACGGATTAAAACAAAGTGTAAAAAATTAGAAGATCAAATCGATTGCCTGAATACACTCCGCGGAGTTCACTTGCCTACCCTGAACATTTTAAAAGACCTTAGCCAGAGAATTCCCGAAAACGCGTGGGTTAACAAGTTTGACTTTTCAGATAAAGAGGTGAAAATAGAAGGTTATGCGGATTCCGCCTCGGAATTGATTCCACTTATCGAGACGTCCCCTCTATTCAAGGATGCGGCTTTTCTGTCTTCCATTACGAAAAGTAGAGATGGCAAGGAAAAGTTTCGAATAGGACTTAAAATTAAATAAAAAAGACCATGTTCAGATCTTGTAACATGATAGAAAACCAGGTCTTATTTTTGGACATTATCGAACGTGGTGAAGCCTTCTCGAAGCATAGGTTCAGGTAGGGTGATGAAAATCGCCGGGTATAGAGATGGCATTTTAATCCCATTTTTGTTCCATATCTTCTATGTGTTAAGGTGTCAGGTGTCAGGT
>CAZKDT010000039.1:0-12428 GCA_964551515.1 uncultured Desulfobacteraceae bacterium
TGATGGTAAAGTTGAAAAAAAGATTGTATCCCATTGCCAAAAGCTTTTGACCGAATCCGCCCTTGATGAAGGGACCAAAATTTTTTGACCAGAATACAATGGTGTGAACTTTGTCGGGAGTTGCTATTATCCTGGACTTTTGCCTGTTATACGGGTTAATAACCTCAAAAAATCCCTTACGAATCTGCCTGATGAACCAATCCATGTAAAATGCCGGAATATCGGTCCGTCTGGAGGCGGAGATAACGATTTGAGATGATTCTTTCATAAAAAAATCTTAATATCTAAATTTTGTGGGTATTAAAATATCGTCTTTATTTTCTCTTCAGATCTGCTAATGATATAACCTTTCCGGCGCCCGGTTTTTCAGGTTTCTTTTGTTTGCCGTTGGAAAAATCAGGTTCTTTCGGGCAAACCACCGGCTCCAGACGCACCCTTTTGCCGTCCATGGTAAATTCCTGGCCGTTAATATAAATATCCCGCAATATCCAGCTTACCACTTGAAGGGGTAGCTGAAGAATCAGTATTTTAACATGATACCACTCTTTTTTAACATCAGGGGAAATTTCTTCTATTCTGGCGAATGATATGGGTTGATCTTCAAGATATATAAGTACAACGTCATTTTCTTTTGCCATGATGCTACTGTCCTTTTTTTTAAAAAAATAATGCAGGCTTTGAATTTTATAACTGCAAAAAACTATGTTTGGTAATGCCTATTTAAGACGGCTATTTTTTTCGCATGCCTTTTCGGGCCGGAGGTTTGATTTTGAACAAAAATCCTCATTTATGGATGCACACCATTTAGCCCCTTAGTAAAATATTATATAATGATAAGTTGCCGTTCGGATGAGATGGGTGTAGGGCCGCGATATGCCATTCCAAAGCTTTAAAAACTGGCGGGTATGGATGTTAACGATATCGATCTTTTTGAAATAAACGAAGCTATTGCATCACAGACGGTATACTGCGCCAGAGAACTCGGCATGGACATGGATAAGGCAAATATTTACGGCGGTGCTATTGCAATGGGTCATTTTCTGGGATGCATCGCTTAAAAAAGTTATTAAGCTTATCCGTTTTTCTGCTCATAGTTTTTCATAAAATCGACGAGGGCCTCGACTGCTACTACGGGTGTGGCATTGTATATTGATGCTCTGCACCCCCCCACAGACCGATGACCTTTAAGACCGCCGAAGCCGTTTTCCATAGCCTGTTCAACAAACCGTTTTTCAAGCTCTTCGTCCGGGAGGCGGAATGTTACATTCATTAGTGATCGGCTGTCAGGTTGGGTCGTGCCTTTATAAAAATCGCTCGCATCTATTGTTTCGTAAAGGATATGAGCCTTTTTTTGATTGATCTCCTCCATTTTTTCAAGCCCACCTATGGTCTCTTCAAGCCATTTCATTACCAGTTGAATTGTATAAACCGCGAAACACGGCGGGGTATTAAACATTGAATTCTTAGATGAATAGGTTGTGTATTTAAGCATTGACGGCAAGCTGTCCGGCACTCTGTTGAGCATATCATCCCGAATAATCACCATGCACACCCCGGCAGGGCCGATATTTTTTTGAGCCCCGGCATAAATAAGACCGAACTTATCCACATCAAATGGTCTGCACATTATATCCGATGACATATCAGCAACAAGAGGCACATCGTTAGTATCCGGAAAGGATGCCCACTGGGTCCCTTTAATTGTGTTGTTGGATGTAATGTGAGTGTAAACCGCATCGTTGCTGAATGTTATATTTTTCGGAATATATGAAAAATTTTTATCTTCCGAAGATGCCACAACCTTGATGGTTTTACCCTGTATTTTGGCTTCCTTTATGGCTTTTGTGGACCAGGTGCCGGTATTGACATAATCGGCGGAATCGCTTGTCTCGAGCAAATTCATGGGTATCATGCAAAATTGCAAGCTTGCACCGCCCTGGATAAAAAGTACGTGGAATTTATCATCCAGGTTCAACAGACGCCGGGTTCTTTCAATGGCATCGTTTATGACATTGTCAAACCACTTGGAACGGTGGCTTATTTCGGTTATGGACATGCCGGAACCGCCGAAGTTTAAAAATGAATCTTTGATTTCTTCGAGAACTTCAATGGGCAGAGCGGCAGGCCCGGCGTTAAAATTATAAATTCTGTTTTCTTTCATCTGTTTTCCTCCATCTTTTATCATAGGATTTATTAATCTTCTGCTTTATGAAAAAATTTATTTGTACAGAGAAATTGAAATATGTCAATTAGATTTTTAAACTAAACAGAACCACCCCGTACGATCTTCCGGCCTGTCTCGGATATACACAGATAATCTATCTGTGTTCAAAAAAAAGGAATTCTTGTACTATCAGGCTTTTTCCACAATAAAAATAGACCCAACAAATGAAATATGATACACAATACGACAGCTGAATCCCATATTTTGAAAAAGGAAGGCGAACTTTATGAAAATTTATAATTATCCATCAAAATCGGCTGAAAAAAAGATAGCGTCAATTACAAACAGAGGTCTTGGCTTTAAGAAAAAAGACGTTCTTTCTGTTACGCGCATTCTTGAGGATGTAAGGAAAAACCAGGATAAAGCGCTTATTAAATATACAAACTGTTTTGATTCTCCGGAATTAACCATAGAGTCAATTAAGGCAACCCATGAGGAAATTGACTCTGCTGCAAAAAAAGTAGACCGGTCATTTATGAACGCTTTAAATAGAGCTGTCAGGCAAATCGAATCCTTTCATAAACAGCAGCTCATGACGTCATGGATTAACACAAAAAGGCCTGGTACTTTTCTTGGACAGATAGTAAATCCCGTAGATAGTGCCGGTGTTTATGTTCCGGGAGGAATGGGTGGGAAGACACCCCTTGTCTCTTCGGTCTTGATGGGTGTGATTCCGGCCAGGGTAGCGGGTGTAAAGCATATCGCAATGGTGACGCCACCGAACAGAAACGGGGAAGTAAACCCCCATCTGCTAACTGCAGCAAAAAAGGTAGGTGTTGATGCTGTATACAAGGTCGGAAGCGCATGGGCAATTGCCGCTCTGGCATACGGTACTGAGACAATTCCAAAAGTCGATATCATCGTCGGTCCCGGGAATATTTATGTTACAATTGCCAAAAAGATCGTGGCGGGGACTGTGGGCATAGATATGATCGCGGGACCGAGTGAAATCATGGTTATTGCAGACAGCACCGCGAACCCTGCATTTGTTGCGGCTGATCTCCTATCGCAGGCGGAACATGATATGTTGTCATCAGCAATTCTGGTCACGAATTCCAAAGACACGGCAAAAGCGGTTGCCCTTGCTGTGGATGATCAGCTTTCGGTTCTTAAGCGCAAAGAGATTGCCGAAAAATCGATTGCCAGATTCGGGGCAATTATAGTGGTGCCCGATATTGATGCTGCCATTGAACTTTCAAACAGAATTGCGCCCGAGCACCTTGAACTTCAGATCAAAGATCCATTTATGTATATAGGCCAAATACGTAATGCCGGAGCTGTGTTTTTAGGGGATTATACTCCCGAGCCGGTTGGTGACTACATTGCCGGACCAAATCATGTCCTCCCAACTGCAAGTACGGCAAGATTCTCGTCAGCTCTTTCGGTGGACAACTTTGTTAAAAAGACCAGTCTGATCCAGTACTCCAAGACGGCTTTTAAACATGAAGCCGGAGACATAATTTGCCTGGCAGAAATAGAAGGACTGGATGCACACGTCAATGCAGTAAAGATAAGGTTGACTCATTCGTAAATAGACCGTTCTGACAATCTTATCAACGGGATATTTTTTATCCAATATTGCTTTAGCCGGAGCAAGTATGATGTCTATATAAAAAATAAAAACCGACTTTTTTCGAATTCAAATTCATCAATTATGGTATAAAGGTTGATTTTTTCGAATATATAATTAGTTTATGGATCTTTAAAGGAAATTAGTAAGATCAGATGTTTTATAAACGCATTATCAATAATAAAGGAGTTTATAGATGAGATTTATTACAGAGAAAAAAGCCTTTATCTTCGTTGTATTACTGGCAATTGGAATATTTGCACTTTCAAGTTTTAACCCGGCTGCAGGTGTTGAAACAAAAGACGGCGCTATTTTCTCTGCCCCAGAAAGTTTTAACGAATTGGCTGAAAATGCCAGTCCGGCAGTAGTCAACATCAGAACAGTGAAAACAATCAAAGGGGGTGGCAGAGTATTCCGTCAATTCAAAAAAGGTCCTTTTGGTGAGAACGATCCGTTTAATGATTTTTTTGACCGCTTTTTTGGTGAAGATCGTCCCCATGATTTCAAGCAGCGAAGCCTCGGATCAGGATTCATCATTAACAAAGACGGTTATATTGTGACCAACAACCATGTTGTCGAAAATGCGGATAAGATTGAAGTCATACTTAAAAATGAAAAAGAGTTCGATGCCAAAATTGTCGGGCGGGATCCCAATACAGACCTGGCCCTGATAAAAATCAAGCCGAATTGTGATCTACCTGTATTGTTATTCGGAGATTCCGATGCTCTTAAAGTGGGTCAGTGGGTGGTGGCAATCGGAAGTCCCTTTGGTCTTGAGCACACCGTAACCGCAGGGATTGTAAGCGCCAAAGGGCGTGTCATAGGGTCTGGACCCTATGATGACTTCATACAGACCGATGCATCAATTAATCCCGGTAACAGCGGGGGACCTCTTATCAATATGGAGGGCAAGGTTGTTGGTATTAACACTGCCATTATCGCAGGAGGAAGCGGTATCGGATTTGCCATTCCGATAAATCTTGTGAAAAATATTGTTGACCAACTCAAAAGCAGCGGAGAGGTTACCCGGGGCTGGCTTGGAGTTGGTATCCAAAACATCAGCAAGGAAGTAGGAGAGTACTACGGGATAAAATCAAAAAAAGGGGTTTTGGTTACGGAAGTTTTTCCGGGCGATCCTGCGGATATAGCCGGAATAGAGCCCAAGGATATTATATTGTCGATTAATGGAAAAGAAGTTGAGACTGCCAGAGAAATTACCAGCATGATAGCAAATATTGGTGTCGGCGAAACCGTAAAAATTAAAGTATTACGAAACGGCAAAACCAAAATTTTTAAAGTTAAAATTGCAAAAAGGGAGGAAACCAGGATTTCCGCCAGGAATACCCATAAGGAAAAGCAGACAGAGCTGGGAATTAGCGTTAATAATGTTACTCCTGAGCTTGCGCGTCGATTCAATCTTAAAGAGGCCAAAGGTGTTATTGTAACCGCTGTGGAACCAGACAGTAAAGCAGAGGAGGCAGGAGTTAAAAACCACGATATTATCAGGGAGATTAATCACAACAGTATTGCAACGGTTAGTGATCTTAACAAAGTTATTAGTGAGATTCAAAAGGGCGAAACCATCAATATGTTTATCTGGCGAATGAATCGAGGTTTTCTGGTACTAAAGATGACAAAATAACGGTAAATTAAACAATAATGAATGACTTCTGGATTTGGTGGCAGCATTTGCCGGAAAAAATGAGCCCGGTTATCTTTGAAATCGGATGGTTCAAACTCCAGTATTACGGATTAATGTATATCGTCGCTTTTGGAATCACCTATGGCATGGTTCTGTATCGTGTAAAAAGCGAAAAACGTTTCAGCGTTTCAGGCGATGACGTCCAAAACCTCATGCTGTTTACAATATTTGGCGTTATCGCCGGTGGGCGTTTTGGATATATTTTGTTTTACAATTTATCCTACTATCTCAGGAATCCCCTTGAAATATTTTTGCCGTTTCAATTTTTAAACGGTAGTATAATTTTTACCGGAATTTCAGGAATGTCTTTCCACGGCGGCCTTATTGGCGTGCTTATTTCAGTCTGGCTGTATATTCGTAAAACAAGTTTGAATTTTCGGGATATAGTTGATTTGTTTGCGCCGGTCGTACCTTTGGGATATACGTTCGGCCGGCTCGGTAATTTTATTAACGGTGAATTATACGGCAGAATAACAACATCACCCATTGGGATGCATTTCCCCCTTGCTCCGGGAATGGCTCTAAGGCATCCGTCACAACTTTATGAAGCTTTTTTTGAAGGTATTTTTCTCTTCGCAGTTTTGTGGAATTTGCGAAAACTGCAAAACCCCCGGGGGGCAATGCTCGCTTTTTACATCACAGGTTATGGAACTGTCAGGTTTTTTATAGAATACTATCGCCAGCCCGATGTTCAACTGGGCTTTATTTTTATGTCATTTTCCATGGGTCAGGTACTCTGTACCCTGATGGTGTTAGGCGGAATCTTTTTGTATCTTTACTTATACCGCATTGAACAAAGGTCATATATTACCTGAATCTTGCACGAGTCGGGCTTCCATATGCAAGGCACTTAAAGGCGAAGGGTGTGTAAATTAAGACCGTTGGTAAACACTTATCCTTGCATATTGACAAAGCGTGGCTTCGAAACCAAATAGCCATGGCAATCTTAGCAAACAACAGTCTTGATTTACTTTTGTTTTATTAAAAATTATCTGATGGCTTGTTTTCATGCTTTCCTTCGGTTATATTAAATAATATTCCAAAACGTTACAGTTTAGTAAAACGTTACCCCATGGGTCGGGCCAAAAAAGCTTGTCAAATTTTTTATGGGTTAGCATTTATATGAAAGGAAAAAATATGATTACAAAGTCACAGGTATTTGAAGAAACGTTAAAAAACTACCTGGGCCAGCTGGCCCAGATTGAGTTTAAATATTTAGAAAACATACTCGGGATAGAGGTTGAAAAAGAGGAAGTTTTGATTCCTTTTTTCGGAAAACCGTACCGGATTTCTGCAAAAGGTGTGATCGACCCATCCGGAAAACAGCCGCCTTTGGAAATAAGCGTAGTCCTGTGTAAATATCTTCTTCTTTACCCGAAAACAAATCCAATTGCTGACCAGTGGGTATCCTACAGAGATTTTAAGGACTCCGGTCCATTAACAAAGTTTTTTTTAAATGCTGCGGAACAACCGGTGGCCCATCATTTTTCAGGGAGACTTGATGAGCTTAAAGCGTCGTGTGATATGCTCGGAGGATATCAACCCTTTATCAAACTTTCGTATGAACTTTCCGTCCAGTTCAATCCCCTTCCCAAGGTTCCGCTTCTTCTGCTGTATAACGATGCGGATGATGAATTTCCTTCCCATTGTTCCATTCTTTTTGAAAGACGGGCGGAAAAGTATTTGGATGCGGAATGTCTGGCGATTCTGGGAATGCTGCTTTCTGTTTATCTAAGAAAGAGGATAGAAAATGAATTAACTATTAAATACGATTGAATCCATATAGATAAACTGACAATAGATGGGGTTAGATTGTGAATAACAAGGTATATACTGATTTCACTTCAAAAGAGGGAAGCGGGTGTAAATTAAGACCGTTGGTAAACGTTTATCCTTGCATATTGACAAAACGTGGCTTCGAAACCTTTTTTTAGGTGTCAGTGTGTCAGGTTTCAGGTGACACCAAATAACCATGGCAATCTTAGCAAACAACAGTCTTGATTTACACCCACGTAACCGTTAACTGATCAATCTTTCGGGGGTAGGGAAGGAGTGGCGAATAAGAAATAATGAATATCTTTTAGGCAACAAAAGGAGGATGTCTCATGTCACAGTGGTATTTAAGTTATGACGGTAACCAAATCGGCCCATTTGACAAGGAACAGGCCATTGCCCATGCTCAAAAAAATCCGAACGGACATGTCTGGCGTGAAGGATTTGCAGAATGGCTGCCCATATCTCAGATTGATGAATTGAGTTCGTCGGCCCGTGAAGTTCCCGGGCCCCCTCCTTCTGGAAGAAGTACGGCAGATGAAATCGATTTTAAAATTATGGGTTCGGAGATGCAGTTTGTTGAAGTGGAGCTGGATCCGGGTGAGAGTGCTGTGGCTGAGGCAGGCGCCATGATGTATAAGGACAGCTCCATTGCCATGGAGACGGTATTCGGTGATGCTTCCGGTTCAGGCGGTGGAGGGGGGTTCATGGACAAATTGCTGGGGGCCGGAAAGCGGCTGCTAACCGGTGAAAGTCTGTTTATGACGGTTTTTACCCATAACGGACACGGAAAAGCCCATGTGGCGTTCGGTGCTCCCTATCCCGGCAATATCATCCCGGTTCCCTTAACCAGTGTAGGCGGCTGTCTGATTTGCCAGAAAGACAGCTTTCTATGTGCCGCCAAAGGAGTTTCCATCGGGATTCATCTACAGCGAAAGATACTGACCGGACTGTTCGGCGGTGAAGGGTTCATTATGCAAAAACTTGAAGGCGACGGACTGGTATTTGTTCACGCCGGCGGAACCGTTGTGGATCGGGAACTTCAGCCCGGTGAAGTACTGCATGTGGATACGGGATGCATCGTTGCTTTGGAAAATGGCGTTCAGTTTGAAATTCAGCAGGCGGGAAACATCAAGACGGCTCTGTTCGGCGGTGAAGGTCTATTTTTTGCGACCCTTCATGGTCCGGGGAAAATCTGGCTGCAATCATTACCGTTTTCACGTCTGGCAGGGAGAATGCTGCAAGCTTCTCCGCAAAAGGGCGGCGGAAAGGGAGAAGGCTCTATCCTGGGATCGCTGGGTGGTTTTTTTGATGGGGACGGATAGAATCCTCCAAAATTATCCGGTTAACCGCGTTATTTTATGTAAATTCAGATATGATATTTTGTTGCCTGAATCTTTTACGAATCCAATGCTTGTATATGAAAGATTCAGATATTAATATGAAAGCCAAAAAGATCCGTCACATCCGATCGAAACTCTTTTTGTGGTATAAAAAAAAATCAGCGGTCGCTGCCCTGGCGTAAAACAGATGATCCCTATCGCATATGGGTATCGGAAGTCATGCTTCAGCAAACCCATGTGAATACGGTTCTGCCTTTTTACCGGGCTTTTTTTCTTCAGTTTCCAAATGTGAGATCCCTGGCTCAAGCCGACATAAACAACGTACTCAAGGTCTGGGAGGGGATGGGATACTATGCCCCGGCTCGGAATCTTTATCAGGCAGCAAAGACCGTGGTTGAAAAACACGACGGAAAATACTCCCTGGAAGGTTTTGAAATAGCTTCTAAGCAGTTAATGGTTGGATGGTCTGGGATCTATTGATTTCCTTTGTTTTATGGAATGCGATTCCGGGCCATTCTTTCATGCAATAGTCGAGCTGGAACTCACTGGTTGTGAGATAGGCCCTGGATCCTTCCGCATCCTTTGCTATGTTGGACCTGTTTTTTTTCTCAAAATGCGCCATTTTTTTAGGATCGTTGCATTCGATCCACCGCGCGACATGATAATCAACCGGTTCGTAAACAGCCTCAACGCCATATTCGGACCTTAATCGTTCCATTGTGATGTCAAACTGAAGCATCCCCACAGCCCCTAATATGTAGCCGTTTGTGGCAACCGGTCTGAAAACCTGAACAACCCCCTCTTCCGAAAGCTGGACCAGTCCTTTTTGAAGATGTTTTGCCTTCATGGGGTTCTTGAGAATGACCTTTTTGAAAATTTCAGGGGCAAAATTGGGAATTCCGCAGAATTTTAAGGGCTCTTTTTCCGTAAATGTGTCACCAATCTTTATGGTCCCATGGTTATGAATGCCAATGATATCGCCGGGATAGGCTTCCGACACGTTTTCACGCTCATTGGCCATGAAAATGGTGGCATTTGAAAATGTAACGTCTTTTCCGATTCTGTGGTGAACGGCCTTCATTCCTCTGGTAAATTTACCCGAGCAGATCCGTATAAATGCGATTCTGTCCCGGTGTGCCGGATTCATATTGGCCTGAATTTTGAACGCAAAACCCGAGAAGGGTTCCTCATAGGGAGAAACGTTTCGTGTAACCGCCGCCCTGTTACCCGGAGACGGCGCTATCTCAACAAAGGCATCCAGCATCTCTTTTACACCGAAATTATTGATGGCACTCCCAAAAAAAACCGGCGTCTGGTTGCCTTTTAAGTAATGGTCAAGTTCAAGGGGCGCTGCAACGCCTTTGATGAATTCAATATCCTCTCTCAAATCATCAGCCTGGCTTCCTAACATTTCATCTAATATGGCGGCAGAAAGATCGGTTATCACCTTGCCTTCCCTGTGACGCGATTCCTTGCCGGGCGTAAAAAGGTGAAGCTCTTTTTTATAGAGGTTGTAAACCCCCTTGAATCTTTTCCCCATGCCGATGGGCCAGGAAAGGGGGGTGCATTCGATCTGAAGCTTATTCTCAATATCATCAAGAATATCAAGAGGTGTCATGCCCTCCCTGTCCAGTTTGTTAATAAAGGTAATGATGGGTGTGTTGCGCATGCGGCAGACCTCCATGAGTTTTTCGGTCTGGGACTCGACCCCCTTGGCGTTGTCGATGACCATAAGGGCGCTGTCAACGGCGGTCAGAACCCGGTATGTATCTTCGGAGAAGTCCTGATGTCCGGGCGTGTCCAGAAGATTTATCTCAAAGTTTCGATAATTGAATTTCATCACCGACGTGGTTACAGATATACCCCGTTCCTTTTCGATAGCCATCCAGTCGCTGGTTGCAAATCTTTCTGCCTTGCGAGCCTTTACGGAGCCAGCCTGCTGAATGGCGCCGCCATAAAGAAGGAGCTTTTCAGTCAATGTGGTTTTGCCTGCGTCCGGATGGCTGATGATGCCAAAGGTCCGGCGTTTATCGATTTCTATTTTGTTATTGCTCATGATGGATGGGGTCTTATCTTATCTTATTTTCCTTTTACATTCTTTTTTATGTATGTATTTACGGAATGGGCTTCCCCGATTCACTTCGGTGTCTTCGTGTCTGATCATTTCAATGGAGGAAAAAACCAGATAGGAAAGATAAGCATCGAAATTATTATTACAACCTTTTTGTAAATCATTATCCGACTTAATTTTGCTACGATGCTAATTGAAAAGCTTATGGTCGAGCAGATCATAAAGGGAAACGCAACCCGAAGATAGAGCAATAAATCCGGGTGCCTGAAATCGAAAGCCATTGTGAACCGTGTTTCGACTTTTTTTGCACCCCAGATCTGAACAACGAAAATTCCGATGAAGGCTCCGACTAAAACATTCCAGGGAAAACCTTTCATGGAAGGTCGTTGGTACTAATTTTCTCCTTGCTTTTTATCTGTCATTCGCTTAAACATCTAAAATATCAGGAAAACCTTGCGGAATAAATAATGCATAAAGAAGATCCACTTAAACAGCTCGTCATTGCCGATCCGGACTTAGCAAAGACGGTTACCGCTGCCTTGGATCAAAAAGGCTGTCCGGTTTCCGGCAACAGTATTGCCACCCTTGTTGAAGAAACTCTTTGGGGTTTTTCTCTTGAGATTTCATTTGGTTATGCGGTAGCAAAAGGATATGTCGATCTGATTGGGGAGGTTGATCTTAAAAAATTTTATCGCTATCGGAATCTGGTTCGCAGCTTTGCGCGCAACGGTCCGACACTGGGACGGATTATGGCCGAGTATCTTGTGCCGGTGATAAAATACGGGGACAATCTTTTTTTAAAGCGCTTTCTTAACACCCTTGAAATTATGCTGAACAAGGGAACCTATACATTAAAAGATCCGCTTAAGGTTCTGTCGGAATTATTAAACGAAAACCACATTAAAGCCGCATCCGAAACCCTTGACCTGTTTGCCGACACTTTTTCCCAAGATATGTCCTATGTCCGGAGCCAGCATTTTGCTCATGTACTGCCCGGCGCCGTGCTTGCCTTTTCTCCTTCACGGCGAGTCTGGCAGATAGAACAGTTTCGACGCGTTATAAAGTCTGATTTTCACCTGGCCGATTCCTTTATGGATGGACTTGAGAAAGGACTGCATCTGCTTTCCAAAGAGGCTTTAAGCAGTTTTGTTTTTCTGGGTCTGGAAAAATTAAAACGTAACCGGAAACTTGCAAAAAAATTTTTTTCACTGGAATCCAAACTCGGTATCGATACCTTCACCGAGTTGCAGGTAACCATTCCTATTTCCAGGGTACGACAGCAGCTAAACCGTTATCTTATGGCCAGAACCGGTTTTTCAATTTCAGTACGTCCCCTTTCTTTGCTTCCGGATTCATTAACAAAAGAATTTAATAAAACAATTTTTGTTTGTTCAGACGGAAAGTTCATATACCTTCCGGATGAAATCAGCATGTTTTCCCATAAATCCGAAAACATAAACCTATATAAATGCCTTGCAAGACTTGAAGCAGGACACTATGAGTTCGGCACCTTCGATTTTGATCTTGAAAAAGCCATAGAAAAATGCTGGGGAATTGCGGACTTAATGGATCATGATTTTGAATTCGATTTAATCCAAAATGAGGAAGATCTATCTGATCTGGAACGTTTTTTCCTATATTTTCCGGTCAAGGCTTTAGCAGCGGATCTGTTTACAATCTTCGAACACGGCCGTATAAAAATTTTGTTGCACCGGCACTATCCGGGCCTTGTCAGACAAGCTCTT
>CAZKDT010000040.1:0-12247 GCA_964551515.1 uncultured Desulfobacteraceae bacterium
GCTGGAATGAACTCCGGATAGCATCCTGAAATCAGTGAAAAACAGCCCTGTTATTGACCCTACGGGAAAGGCAATGGCGCCGCATCTCCAGCGTTGTCAAGGGCTTGCTGGTGTTGTCCACAGCAGATGGAAATGAGATTGTGAATTCGGCAATTTATGGTAGACCCCATATTATGGAAGACGGTTCGTTGGCCTTTATCATGATGGATCGGTTGACGCATAAAAACATCCGGTCCAACCCTTCCGCACCGTATCTGTTTCGGTAAGACGGTCCGGCATACCATGGGAAAAGGTTATGTTTGACTAGGATTCGAGAGGAAGATAATTCTGAGTTGATTTCTTTGCTGAGCCGAAGAACTTACCCTTCCGATAAGGATCGCAGAGAAAGAAAGTTTCTGGTTTTTTTTAAACTGGAAAAAGAACGTCCGTTGGTCGGTAGCTGAGAATACCGATGAAAACAAACGAACAACTCCGGTGATTATTTTTTTCACTTCCATGTGAGTTTTTTTAATAAAGGAAATGAAATGACTCGAATTTTGGCTATTTATGGCAGTCCCAGACTACAAGGAAATACTGCAACGTTGCTCAAACGCGCCGTTAGCGGAGCTATTGATGCCGGCGCTGAAGTCGATGAAATGAGTCTAAGAGACTCGAAGATGTTGCCCTGTCTTGAAATTTACGGTTGTAAAAATGAAGGAAAATGCGTTATTAAAGATGATTTTCATCACGTTATTGACCAAATCCTGTTCGCTCAAGGATTGATGCTTGCCAGCCCCATATTTTTTTTATACGGTCAGCGCTCACACGAAAATATTAATGGATCGTTGTCAATCACTTTGAGTTAAAAAATACTGGATTGACAAGGTTCCTTACGATCAATGGAAGCCCATACGAAAGGGTCTTTTTATTTCAGTCGGCGCCACTAAAGGTAAAAAGCTCTTTGACGGAACCCTTTTGACAATCAAGTACTTTTTTGATGTGTTAGACATGGAGCTTTGGCGATCACTTTTATATCGCAGCCTGGACTTTGAGAATGATGTTTTAAAGCACCCGGAATATCTTGAAGAAGCATATCAGGCCGGCAAAGAATTTGCTAAAGCGCTTTGAATAACCCGCCGGTCTGAACGGAGAACATAGAGATCAGACGGTCATCTTTTTCAAAAAAAATGATATATTTTGCTGCTGATCATTCATAAGACTATTTCCTGAATTTTGCATAAAAATTAATGAGATTTTTTAAACGGCTTAATTGGAGCGGGTATAGACAAAATCACACAATCCCAGTTTTTACCCAAATGTTAAATCGGATGATGATCTTTTTTATTCATTAATTTTCACCCGAAGGACGTTATAAGAAAAACATCCTGATTGCTGATATAAACATCAAAAAGGAAAATTGAAATGAATATAACCAAAGCCAAAGAAATTTTAGGGCAAAAATTTGCTTTTACATCTGAGTTCGCGAATACGGTCATTCAAGATTTGAAATTGCCGAAACATGCGAAAATCTTAGATGTGGGAACCGGGATCGGTAGTATGGCAATAACGCTTGCATTAAATGGCTATAAAGTATTAACGGGGGAGCCTAAAGATGATAACTCCGATTATGCGAAAGAAGATTGGCTCAATAATGCCAAAAAAGTAAATGTTGATCATTTGATTCAATTTAAAGCTTTTGATGCCAAAGATATGCCATTTGAGCATAATACGTTCGATGCGATTTTCTTCTTGGGGTCTTTACACCATATCGATAGGAAGCATCGAGTCAATGTATTACAGGAATGTATCCGTATATCTAAATCCAATGTAATTATTTGTTTTTTAGAACCCAATCAAAAGACGATTAAAATGATTAAGGAAAAAAATCCTTCCCATCCTGATGCGGTCGATCCGAATGAATATATTCAGGGGCTTAATTTGGCATCACAGAAAATGGAGGGAGCTTTTTTTGATGCATTTATCTTTCAAAAACAGTGAAGGATATACCCTATGTTGATTGGAATATTGACGGATAACTGAATCGGATTATTATAATGACGATAACCAATTTATGGTTGTAATATTTTCAACGATATAGAAGAACTTTGGACTGTACAGGACCTAACTTTAAATATAAAATATATTTTTCTTTTCAAAATTTTTCATGCAGTTTTTAAATGATACTTAATATTGCAAATTCAGAACACTGTGTTTATATTAATGACATTCTAACTTGGTAATGACCTAAGATATAACGTGCTTGAATTTATGACATGACAAAGACGGCTGTAATAAATTTGAATAGGCCTGGTTTTAGAATGAAAGAATGATTGAAACATTTAGTGCGGCCAGCCAGAAAAAAGAGTCTTTTGATGCAGGAAAAGAAGCAACAGAAATGGCTGTAAACAAATTATCCAAAATGCCAAATATTTTTTGGGTGTTTGGTGCTATTTCCTATAATCAGGAAAAGCTTTTAGAGGGAGTCAATTCAGTTATTCCCGGTACTCCGGTTATTGCTTGTACAACAGATGGTAAAATATCTACACTTGGATTAAGTACGGACTCTGTGGTTGTCCTTGCATTGGCATCGGATCAAATAAAGTTTACTACTGTGGCTGTTGATTTCTTATCACAGGATTCATTTAAGGCCGGGATTAAAGTGGGAAACCAATTTATTAATACCAACATCAAATATATGCAGATTTTCTCCGATGGACTTTTGGGAAATGGATCAAAAATAGTTGAGGGAATACAAAAAGTCTTCGGTAAAAGTATCAGTATCGCGGAAGGAACAACCGGGGATGGGAGTTTGTTTACCCGTACCTACCAGTATCACAACTATAAGGTCTTAACCAATAGTATTGTAGGCGTGGGGTTTGAAGGAAAATATTCTTTTATCACAGGAGTCAGTAGTGGTTGGACACCAATCGGCATGGCAAAAAAAGTAACAAAATCAATTGGCAACGTGGTTTATGAATTGGATGGCCAGCCAGCTTTGAATGTTTATAAAAAGTTTTTGGGTAAACACGCATCCTTGTTACCGGCTGTTGGTGTTGAGTATCCTTTAGGATTATCAGGGCCTCAAGGGGATGTTGAGGAGGATGGATATTTTTTGTGCCGGGCAACCATGGGCGTGGATCATGAAAAAGGTTCCATTACTTTTGCAGGGGATGTGCCTCAGGGAGCTATGGTAAAAATAACTATGGGTAATGATCTTGATGTTATAAAAACTGCTAAAAAAGCAGCACAAAGCGCATTAGACCAATTTAAAAAAATAAAAACATTCAACCTAAAGTAGCATTCCTTTACTCCTGTATGGCCAGAAAGATTGTTCTTGGCTCCAGAACCAATGAAGAGATTTTGGCAGTCAAAGAAGTTATAGGAAAAGATTTTCCTATTATCGGCTTTTACACTTATGGTGAATATGCGCCCATAGGAAAACAACATTTGTCCTGTTTGCATAACGAGGTTGCGACAATAACAATAATCAGTGAATAACAAATCTAATGAATGACATAGAAGAAAAGATCAATCGGTTGGAGTATCAGCTCCAGCAATCGGAACGAAGGTCTGAAGTGTTAAGCAATATGCTAAAAGAAGCTGTTAATGAATATGAAAATTCACTGGAAGAATTAAGTGAGGCCAAATTGCAGGCTGAGGAGGCGAACCGCGCCAAAAGCGAGTTTTTGGCGAACATGAGCCACGAGATTCGTACACCCATGAACGGTGTGATCGGAATGATCGGACTTTTGATGGATACGGTAATGACGGCGGAACAACGAAATTATGCCGAGATGGTAAAAAACAGCGCAGATTCTTTGTTGTCTATAATCAACAATATTCTTGATTGCTCTAAAATTGAGGCCGGGAAACTTGACCTTGAAATCATCGATTTTGATTTAAGATTAGCTATGGATGAAGTGACCGATCTTGTAGCCATCGAGTCTCAAAAGAAGGGCTTGGAGTACGTGGCCTTAGTTCACCCTGAGGTCCCATCGCTTTTATGCGGAGATCCTGGCCGACTACGTCAGATACTTATTAATCTTGTTAGTAACGCAATTAAGTTTACGGAAGAGGGCGAAGTGTCTGTTCGTATTTCTCTTGAAGATGAAAATTCAACCCATGCCACTATCCGCTTCATTGTTACCGACACTGGGATAGGTATTCCCCAAGATCAATTGGATAGAATCTTCGAATCATTCACTCAGGCTGACGTTTCCACAACCCGAAAGTTCGGCGGAACCGGTTTGGGCTTGGCTATATCAAAACAGCTTGTTGAAATAATGGGCGGTCAGATTGGCGTGAAAAGTGAGGAGGGTAAGGGTTCTGAGTTCTGGTTTACGGCGGTTTTTGAAAAACAGCTTGAAGGCCGAGAGGTAAAGATTGTTGCACCTGATGATATCAAGGGGAAACGTCTCCTGATAGTGGATGACAATGCAACCAATCGGTATGTTTTGCGAGAGCAGTTGAAATCGTGGGGATGCCGCTATGGTGAAGTCTCAAACGGGATGCAGGCCTTAGAAGAGCTTCGTCTTGCAGTGGACAGTAAAGATCCCTATGAAATAGCAATTCTTGACATTCAGATACCGGGAATAGATGGGGAGACAGTTGGAAAAAAGATCAAACAGGATCCTGATCTGAAAAACACCATACTTGTCTTGATGACCTCAATGGGCCAGCGTGGGGATGTGAAACGATTAGAAAAAATCGGGTTTGCAGCATACCTGACAAAACCGATCAGACGGTCAAAGCTTTATGATTGTCTTGCAACGGTTACCAGTGTTCAGAAGGAAGCAACAATGGAACAACCTGTTGCAATCGTTACCCGGCACTCGCTTTCTGAAGATCGAAAGCGAAAGGTTCGCATCTTACTGGCAGAGGACAACGTGATAAACCAGAAAGTAGCATTAAACATATTGAAAAAGTTAGGTTACAGTGCTGATGCTGTTACCAATGGCAGAGAGGCGGTCAAGGTTCTGGAAATGATTCCGTATGATATTGTATTAATGGACTGTCAGATGCCGGAGATGGATGGTTACGAAGCAACCGGAGAAATCCGGAATCCGGAATCCAAAGTACTCAATCACAATCTAACCGTTATTGCCATGACAGCCAATGCTATGAAAGGTGATCGTGAAAAATGTCTAAACGCCGGTATGGACGATTACCTCTCTAAACCGGTCAAGCCCGATGAACTTTTAGATATTCTTGAGAAGTGGATAGCGAAACAAGACTCTTTCCAACAAAGGGAAGCCACAGTCAATGATATAAAGGTGGTTCAAGATATCTTTGACAAAAGCCAGTATTCCGGATCGTCTCATGGGCGACGAAGAACTTGCAACTGAAATCCTTGACAAGTTTCTGGAAAGGGTTCCCCGCCTATAACCAACAACCGCACCTCAGTACTGATGATTACATAAAAAACCCGGGTCAACCTGCAGAGGTCTATTTTAAAAAACCACATTCGGGCAGTCGGATTTCCTGTGCCCAACATATTCTCTATTTCCAGCCGATTTGGAACTAAATAAGTTTTAAATGCCCCCCCCTAAAGCAGCAAACAAAATCATAAGGATTATTGCTTGAATGACCCAGCCAATCATGCAAACCCCAACAGCACGTAATGTGCTCTGATAATCAAGAGCTTGTCTTACCGCAATAACCATGGCGACTAACATCCAAATTGAAGAAATAGCAAAAATGATTCCGGATATACCGGGTATAATAGCCAATACACGGATTAATCCTGGAGAGCTTGAAAAACCGATGGTTCGCAACAATTCACCATGATCGGCTCTGGTCTGGGGCTCGGGAAGGAGTTTAGCACCAATAAAATATGTCAGATAGGCCCAAACATACCATGCGACAAGAGCTGTGATCGCTCCGATAATGATCCCCTTTACTCCTATTGATCCTATGCTTCCTATCCCGGCGGCTACACTGGAAAGCACAACAACTCCCATGGCTTGACCCATTGATCCTTTATCAGCCTCAACTTCTTCATATAAGTTAATTTCAAGTTTTGCAGCACGAACCATGCGATCTATATAATTTTGCATTTAACCCCCTAAACTTACGTCACAGAATATCTACAACTTAATGAAAATATAGGATGTTTTTCAATACCAATTCTTACCCCTGCCCTTCTTCGACTCCCTGACCGAAGTTCATCAGTAACACAAAACCCAATATTCCCCCTATCCTTTTCACTATATCCACCCTTTAGTGGTTCATTACCGCCCGTTCGGCAGCGGTCAGGGCGCCTTCGAGATAACCTCCGTGTTCGTTGGCGGTTTCCGTTCCGGCAAAATGGATGGTACCGTCCCAAATGGAGGTTTGACCTGTCGGAGGGTGATAGAGGGGATGTTGATGCATGGGCGGCCAGTCGAACTGGGTGGCAGTAAATCGTTCACGAGCCCAATCCTGGTAGAAGAAGGTCGTCGGCTGCGCCGCCGGTTTGCCGTATATCATTGCAAGTTGGGAGAGAATCGCCTCGGTGAGGTGTTGTTGATGGTTGCGTTGCACCGCCGGAATGCCGACAAATCCGGTCAGTCCGTAGGGGCCCTGGCCGTTGTTGGATCCGTCATGGATCTCGCCCAGCGGACCGCGCTCGCTGAAACCATGGCCCGACAGTCCTGTTTGCCGCCAGAAAGGTTCTTCGTAAAAAGCGCAGAATTTCGCCTGACCCGCCATCCACGTACCCATTTTCAGCATCGCCTGGGTCAAATTATGAGACAAGTCAGGGGTAAAGAGAATGGTGCCGGCGGCAAGGCGAGGCGGCAGGGCGAGGATTACCTTGCTGGTGCTGAATTGAATCCAGGGCTCTTTCTCCAGTTCGCCGACGCTGACCAGAGCACCGACGGACTTTTTTTCGATTTTACATACCGTGTGATTGAGTCTGATGGCGTTTTCAGGAATATCCTCACAGAGTTTTGTGATCAGTGCCATCATGCCGCCAGAAAGCCGCCAGCAGGGGGGTTGCATGGGGTAACCCCTAACGGTATGGACGGCTCCATTGGGAATTTGAAAACGGCCCATACCTTCTTCAAACTGGCGATACCCCTTAAGTCCCAGGGTTTGAATAAGATGCGCCATTTTCGGGTTAACCTCGGGCCAGTACCAGGAAGGGCCAAGATCGGAAAAAAACCCTTGATGTTCACGGCTTAAAATCCTGCCTCCGGTACGCTCACGGGCTTCGAGAACGACAAAAGATTTATTTCTTTGGGACAGCAGGTATGCTGCATACATACCGCTGAGGCCGCCTCCGATAATCAGGATATCAACGATTTCCGTGGGCATGGTAATGTTCTATTACGATCTTTAATTAATATTTTATTCGCTCGATACCTCTTACAATAAATAACCAAGGACACCGGGAGCATTAATACGAACGTTACGTGGCAAAACAAATCTTTATCATATATCAGATAAAATAGAAACTTATAATTTTAGGATACCCCCGAAGTCATAACTTTATCTTATACCTGAAGACCCCGTTGCTTATCTTATTTTTTTATTGAGAGCTATTTAAAAAACCTCGTTCTAAAACTATTTGTCTTGCCAGATAGATTTTTGCCAAACTCTGATAAGGAACATCTTTTTTGTTTGCGAGTATTTTGAGTTCTGCCAACATATCCTCTATCAAGCGAATCGAGATTGATTTGAGTGACGGTTTCAATTTTGGAAATGAAGCTCTCTTTAACTTTTTGGAATCAAAATAATCAAGGGGAAAATGAGTAGCCAAAACTCCCGCTCTTCATCTTCGTTTTTGAATTTCGGAATTCGTTTTTCCGCTTTTTTCATAAAACTTCTTTTCGTTCCGGTTCACATCTCTTGCAGATATAACCCTAAGTAATTTTTCTCGTTTTATTAAAATAATAGTAAGAAGCCGGCCTGCATTGGTTTATCTCAACGTAAAGGGGGACGGGGTTGATTTTAGGCGTTTCTTTTTTTACTTGTTTGTGGTAATGAGGTTGTATGCCACGTCAAGCCGGAATAGATGCCCGCCCGCCTCGCCTGAGCTCGCGATGGCGGGCAGGTGCCGGGTGCCTTGCATCATATCATATGCAGAGGGATCGAGCGACGAAACATTTTTAAAGACAATACGGATCGAAACCGCTTTCTGGAAAGGCTCGGTTCTGTTTTGCAAAAGACCTCCACACCCTGCTACGACTGGGCGCTGATTCTGAATCATTTCCATTTTATCAAATTATGCGACGACTTCTGACTGGCTATGCGGTAACTTTTAACCGGCGGCATCGCAGATACGGCCGTTTATTTCTCTCCGAGGCGTAGGCTCTACGAGCCGGAAGCCGGCCTGTAAGCCCTACGGGCTGGCCTCCGGCTCGTAAAGGCACGATCCTACGCCTCGGAGAGAAGCGGAGCCGGAGGCAAAATCGCTACCCTGGTTAAATAGTTTTTGCCAAATGTACCTTTTCTTAAACTCATTCTGACGGAAACACATTTCTCCAATTAAGACATCATTAAATTTAACAGGGCACGGCAAATCGATTTTGTGTCAGTAAAATACTTACCTTTTAGAACTGGTTCGCTATATCCATTTTAACCCTGTTAAATTTCCCGGAGGGACCCTATTTAATAGGGCAAATCCGATTCGGGCCGGGATTGTAAAAGATTTAAAGTCGCTTGACAGATATGCCTTCACCGGCCACAGTGTTATTGTGGGAAAACACAAAAATCCTTGGCAAGATACCGATTCGGTATTGCAGCTCTTTGGTAAAAGCAAATATGTGGCACGAAAAAAGTACCGGGACTTTTTGGAGAAAGGTATCGGCAGAGGACGAAATCCGGAAATGACCGGAGGAGGACTGTTAAGGAGTATTGGGGGTGGGGTGGTATTAAAATCCATGCGAAGGATAAACCCTATAGTTGCATAAATAACATGACAAAATGGGTTTAAAAGCAATAATTACAAGCTATTCAATCTGTTTTAACTGTTCTGCTGGAATGAACTCCAGATAGCATCCTGAAATCAGTGAAAAACAGCACTGTTATTTACCCTACGGGAAAACCGATGGCACCGCATATTCAGCGTTGTCAAGGGCTTGCGGTAAATTACTACAGCTGAACCCTTGACGCCTTGGATCTGCAGCACCCTCGACTTTTGCAACGTTAGGGTGACCTCTTTCTAGTATCCAATGGATATTTCCGGTTTTGGATCTGATCCTGTATTCTCTTAAATATGACTTGTCTGTTTCAAGAGCCTTGACAAAGTGTTCTCTGGCAGCTTCAACATCTTTCTCAACGATTATATCGGACCATTCCATTTTCCGAGCGTTAAACTCATTAACATTATAACCGGTCAATAATTCAATCTTTCTATCAAAGAATTCAACAGACCAGTCTTTATATCCTTTATATAAAACACCCGGGAGATTATTCACCAACAATCTGTATTTTTCCTCACTCTCCCTAAGCCGCTCCTCCATCTGTTTGCGGTCGGTGATTTTTTCCTCTAATTGCATAGTTTTATCCTTGAGGTCTGTTTTGTGGTTCTTATCCAATTTGGCTTGAGAAGAGGGTCCAAGGCTTGCCTGCCTCGGGCATGGATTCAAGGATTTGTTTTTTCTAAAGACTTTATCAGCGCCTTTAATATTCTTTCGATTTGATGGTATTCTATTAGATTTTAAATTGTTAGATAATAAATGCTCAAATAAGCAGCACAAAACCATGAGACTATAGAAGAAGTGGACTTCGCTGGTGAGATGGTATTTTGTGCTTTGAATAAAACCTAAACTGAGCGTTCCAATTTCACCGCATCTACTGTGTCAGATGCCGTTCCGCATAGGCGACTATAGCGAAACGACATCTTCCTTGTATCTGCAGCAAACTTGAAAATCGCTCAATTTGGTTAAAATAACATAAAGGAAAATGGAATTGTAATTGTTTAATTTTTTTTTAGAAAGGTGCAAGAAATCTGCTTGATCTTTATGCAAGGTTGCCTGTAACCCTCATATTCAATATTCAGCGATAGGCACTTTCTGTACGAACGCCCCTATCCGTATGTCTCCAAAGCCTGCAGGGGCTCGGTTTCTGACATCCATCACCGGAAAAATATTTTCCTTAATCCAGGCGACAGCAGAATCCGGAGGATTGGGCGGATAGCGCATGATGAAACCCACCGGCAATATTGAATGCGATCCGATGGCGATATCATTGGCCAAGCAAAAAAATAGCGTGGATATCGTCATTGCGAATAAAGGGGGGTTGAAATTAGGCGTTTATAGTCTTTCAGGAACAAGGATTGATCGACGATCAGTTTTTGGCCTTTAGTGGCCGCCCGACTGACAGCGGATTTGCTCAGCCCGAGGTACTTGCCAACCTCCGTTGCCGTCAGACCCGGATGCCGAATCGCTCAGTTGGCCAGAACACTTTGGGGCACGTACCCGAAGTGAGTCTGACCGAAAATGTCGAGATACATTTACAAGCTTGAAAAAAACCTGCCGCAAATTGGTGTATCATTTTGGCAATATCTCAAAGATCGAATCGAGAATACCGGTCTTATCCCTGATCTGTCAGATTTGATTCGACAACAAGTTTTGAACCCAGGATAATATTTTTCTCTTCCCCTCTCGATAGAAATACTTTAAAATGCCATAAGCAACTTACAAAAGGTAATGGTAGTATTTTGTTGTCTACTACCAGAACTTATTGAGATGTTACATTTAGGGACTAATTAATCTCAGCAATTCTCATTTTGAAAAGATATCCCTGTGAGAGCGGCTTTCCGGCCGCGAAAAATCGTGGCAAAATGCCACTCACACTGTATCTGGAAATAAACTTGGCGCCATAATGAGAATTGCTAAATTAATCTGACTGTTGGAAAATATGTGCGGTATCTTGTCATATCGCGTGTGATCAAGTCCATATCGAAGATAGCGGCTTGAGCACCAATATAGAAATCGGGTAATGGTGATCTTTTCGTGCCTCTACTTTTTCGATACTTTAAAAAGGCTTTTCCGGCTAAAAACAATGCTTCTTTGGGAATTTCAAGCATCTGGAAACCGGATCGGGTCAAGGCTGACTCCAATTCTTCTATTCTTTTGAAACCCACTGATACTTCAGAGTATATGACTGGATTGATAAATAATTTTGTAATCGAGCTAAATTTTTCCAATTTAGATTCCGACCATTCAGCCCAGTTCGGATCATCGAGAAAAACGTCCAAAATAATGTTCGAATCGACCAGGATACCCCTCATTAATCTTTCCTCGTTAAGGCCATTATCTCATCGGTTGTCATTCTGACTGTAGCAACCCCCCTCAATTTTCTGAATTTATTATTTCGGTTTCCCGGCTCCTCTTTCTTAACAATATAGACGCGATCTTTTTCCTCAACAAACTCGATATCCGTGGCAGGAACGATCCCTAATTTTTCTCGAATATGTTGGGGGATCGTGACTTGTCCTTTTGTCGTAACACGCATAGCTCACCTCCAGTATATAGTAATACTAGTAATAATATTACTTAGCCCAAATATTTTCAAGCTTTATTTTGTCAATCGAACCAACAAACTGTGCATTTAGGGCAATTTGCCTTTTATTAATGGGTGGTTCATGATGGAGCATGATTAACGGTCCGCCTTTGCTGAAAAGCTATGGCGCGACAAGGAGTTGGCATCATGCTCCATCAAAAAATGCCATCCTAATTGCGCCTAACCAACACGGATGAGCCGAGAGTCTCGCAGGTTTTGGCGGGAGCTTGCTAACGCCAAAACTGAGAATCGCAATCGGTTCCATTGGCCTTGATAGGCGGAGCGCAAGCGGAGCCTTTCAAGGCCAATTGCGAAGCATCCGGTGTCGGCGCAGTCCTTTGCATCCGCACCAGTGAATCGTTCGAAGGCTATTTATTTGTGCCAATGCGGCTGGGATAGCGGATCTTCAAAAAGGAATGTCTTCTTTTTTTAAATCATCATCAAAATCAAAGGGCATCATTTCGCTTACCAGATCTAAAAATACTCCTAAGGACTCGCATAAATTTTTTACAATACGACTATACACCTCTTTTTCATTGGCATTTTTTGCTTTTGACATTGCCTTCAACGCTTTATTTAATTCTTTTGATAAACCATCCATTATCTTTTCTGGATCCATAAATTCTCCTTTTTCGTTTATAGTAGGGTACGTTCTTGCAGAGCGTTCACAACTCTAAATTGATGTCATCTATATCCTGTTTCCTCCCTGTTGATATCATTCGCGTCACGCAAGAGTTCGTAACACCAAGATATCTTGCAACATCAGCCCCGGAATAAC
>CAZKDT010000041.1:0-12227 GCA_964551515.1 uncultured Desulfobacteraceae bacterium
GAGCGCGGAACATGGTTTATCTACACTCTCATTGCGATCATCATACCGTTTACTTCGTCTAAAACTTCAAATCTGCTTCGATGCCTTAAGGGTCTTTTCAGGTTTACAGGCATTCGAAAGAAACGATACTATACTTTCATGGCATCGCCCAAAATCCCCTGGCAACGGCTTTGGCTGTGTTTATGGAAGATGATTCCCGAACCTTTGACAAATGGCCGACTGCTTCTGGCGCTGGACGATTGAATCAATCCCAAGACAGGGAAAAAAATCTTTGCATGCGCCAAGATCTTCGACCATGCCGCCAAACAAAATCAGTCAAAATATCCATGGGCACAGAACATTGTCTCCATTGGGTTGTTAAAAATGGTTAAAGGACGCTGGGCCTGTCTGCCCTTGAGCTATCGCTTCTATCATCTGAAGAAAAGTATTGAACAAAGGAAGCAGGCCCGCAGCAAGCCTGAAATCGAATTTGAGACCAAAATCGAGCAGGCTGTCAATATGATAACTGATATTGCCGAAGCGTTTAATCATACACGAATCATGGTGACAACCGACTCATGGTTCGGCAATAACGGACTTTGGAAACCGCTTCACAAAAAATTGGGCCAGTGGTTTCATATGATATCCCGACTGCGTTCGAACAATAACGTTTTCGATCTGCCTGGTTCCCGTACCAAAATTAGTATACTTTGCCCTGTGCCACGCAAATCCGCTGTTAATTCTCTTGTGGCCATACTACTGCGCATCGCGGCGTGATACTTTTATGGGAAACTTTAGATTACTGATTCCAATTACGAAACAAAGCGGAGTTAACCTGCCAGAACAGACAGGACCTCCCAGCGTTTGGCAAATGCCTCAAAAAGTTGGGGGTTTGTGGAAATGGCGCCGATCTCATGATTGAGCCAATACGAGCGCAGGGTCCAGTTAAAACTCCCGAATATCACCCAGCGTTGGCCGGCCTTCTCCGCCAGCACGAACTTGCTGTGCATGGGAAGGCCCCCTGGGTGGGTGACGCGCCGAAACGGGATCCCGGCTTGAGTCAGTTTCTGTTCAGCCGACACAGAAACCCGTCTTAAGGTTGGCTCAGCCAAAATTTTCACGTCAGCCCCATTGCGGGCCAGCCGTATGATGGATTTGATAACGGGCGCCCCTTTGATGTGCGACGCAGCAATGCGTATCCGTGCACCCGCTCCAAGCCGCAAAAGGAACTGCACCGCAGGGTGTGAGCGTATCCTCGGCCAGAAATGAATGTCAGTATCTCCCGCCTGCACCGTCTGGTTTGCGATTGCCGAAAAACGGTGGAATATGGAACATTGTGCTCGGTAAATCCACCGGGCGTGTTCAATCAGCCTCTCAACTAAAATGGGGTCGCCAAGCCCGACCAGAACATTGTGCCCACGGTCCTGGTCGCCGATCTCATCTATGATGTCGGGATCATCCCCGGAACCATCTCCGGACGGATTAAAGGACCCGATAAAGGCTAAAGGTGTGGGATGGGAAAAGCAATATAGCTTTTCGTGCAAGTGCGGTTTCCAAATAATGCCGGAAGGTATCGGCACCCGCCGCAGGGACAGGGTGCGAAATCCTGCACTTAAACCGTTCGGGCCGGATAACATTGCAATCACGGCTTCATTAGCATGCGCTGTTCGAGGATATCTCTCCAGCGTCACGGTGACCTTAACGCCCCGCCGGTGTGCCCGGAGTAATTCCTCAGCCAGCCGTCGGTCACGAAAATAATAGGTCACCCAATCAATGGATCCACCGGTCGGAACCGCAGCGACACACTCTGCCAGCAAGTCACGCAAGCGGCATGCCGGCATATCCGGACCGCCGAAATGGACCTTGCAAAAAGGGCTCTTGCTGCTATATTTTTCTATGTGGTGACGCACTTCATGCCCGGCCCAAAAAATGTAGCCGCCCTACAGGCCGGAGGCCAACTGGGGTGAAGCCCCTAAATTCTTTCAATGCGATGCAAAAAAAATCCAATATTCCAGTATTCCATTGTTCCATTATTCCAATTGGGGCAAAACTCCTAAGTCCTCCGTATGTGGCTCTGTCCCCGTTCCATTTCCCCCATTAAACAATATCCGGATTTAAAGTCAAGGGTATAATTTTGCATGTTTTTGCCCTTATCATCTCAAAAAACAATATATTTCAGCCTGTTTGCGCTCACAAATCCTGTAGAAACCGAAACAAATCACCTTGACGTCTTCATAAAAAGTCCAACTTCTGCTTTGCGTTGCATCCCCTGCCCAGTTAAATTTTAATAATAACAGACCGGGCTTATGGTAAAATTTTTCTTTCTTCATTGAGAGCATAAACATGCCAGCATTTATTTAACCGGGTGAATCATTGCGGCGGGATGTAAATTAAGACCGTTGGCAAACGCTTATCCTTGCATATTGACAAACCGTGGCTCCGAAACCAAATAGGCATGGAAAATTGATACGCCCATGATACAGAAAAAATTAACGCCTTACACATGAAAAAGATGCTTGACATTTTAATAAACAGTTGTTACGGGAAATATAGTATATTTTTGTCTGTAGGTTTGTAGACAGCTATTGAGCTTAGGGGCTTCGCCTCAATGGAAATAATGGAATAATAGAATAATGGGTTGTTTCTGTTTTTACCCTCTATATTCCGGCATTCCATTCTTCCCTGTCAATGGCAAAAAAAAGTTCACATTAAAAGACTCGTTATTTCGCTAACTCGTTGGAATTTCGGGTCTTATTTCAGCGTGTTGGAACCCATTTTTTTCATTGGGTTTTGTTGCGCACGGAAAGGAGGTAAACAGGGAGAAATAAAAACGGTAATTATTGGGTAATTATTAGGCAAACGATTTTATTTCAAATCATAAAGGAGGAAAGTTAAGATGAAAAAAATTACTGTATTCCTCGCATGTCTCGCGGCATTCGCTATGGTCTTCGGGTTTACGGTTACCGCAGCCATGGCAGACGTTGACCTGTACGGCAGCGTTCGCTTCAGGACTTACTGGGCGGATAAGGACAAGGATTTTACCGGTACGGGCTACGATGACGAGGATCTCGAATGGCGCCTTGGTCACCTGTCACGCTGGGGTGTCAACTATAAAAGCGGTAACGTTAGTGGAAAAGTTGAACTTGATGCCAGAGCTACTGACACTGCTACTGGTAGCTCCATGAAAGGCGAGATAAGAGTTCGTCACCTCTATGGTGAATGGGATTTTGGTTCGGGCAAACTTCTTATCGGCCAGACCTTTAATCCGTGCACCGTGTATTCGAGTGGTATCGGCTACTACTCCGGAGGTATACAAAAGTTCGGCGGTTTGGGATTAGAATATTTCCGGACTTCCCAGATTCGCCTGACCTTCGACAATTTAGTGCTCGCTTTACTGACACCGGATCATGATGAAAAACCTAGTGATGCTCCGGCTGGTGGTTGGGTAGATACCGATACGACAATTCCCAGGCTTGAGGCCCGCTACAGCTTGAAGCTGGATCCGGTAGCAATCGATTTCATGGGCGGATTTCAAACCTATGACGTGGTAGACATCAATGATCACGAGGAGACCATCGACTCCTATCAGTTGGGTATATATGCCAGAACTAATTGGGGCCCTGCTTATTTCAAGGGCGTTTTAACCTACGCACAGAACGGCGCCAATTACGGTCTTTGGAGCTCAACCGTTGTGGATCAAGCTGCCGTGTATGAAAACGGTGATATCGACGATGCCGAGTGTTGGGGCGGCAGCATCGTTGCCGGATTGAAAGTTAACGATATGCTCACCCTTGAAGGCAGCGCTGGTTTTGCCAGTTCTGAAAACGATGATCAAGATCTCAAAAATGAAGACGACGCCCAGGTGTATACTTTGTTAGCTAAGATCACCCTTGCACCAGGTGTTATCGTTCAGCCTGAATTAATTTATGAAGACAGAGACGATAGGTGGGATAACGGGGTTAAAACCGAGCAGGGCGATGCCGTCATTGCTGGTGTATTCTGGGTAATCAACTTCAAATAATCCTGTAAAAACAGGCTGACCTTCAATATAAAAACCCGGAGCAACAACGCTCCGGGTTTTTTTTGTTGTTAAAAATTGATAACCTCGCAAAAAGTCAAAAACTATCTTTCCCTATGTCGTACTTGGGTGTAAATCACGGCTGTTGGCAATATGAAAATTTATGTTCGTCTGCGCTACGTATTTAGCTTTGGGGAAAAGGTGTCAGGTGTCAGGGTCAAGAAACTTGAAGAGCTGAAACCTGAACACTGACACCTTAAGATTGAACTCAATAACCAACAGTCTTGATTTACACCCACGGCTGACCAGGTAATTAATGCAACTCATAGGCAATCACCTTGCTTTTGGGCTTTGTCGCCACTGCTAACCCGCTTTTGATAACCAGGGAAGCAACCAGTTCCTCATTTCCGTCATTATCGAAATCTCCGATGGCAAAATCACTGAAATAGCCTTTCAGCTTGCGTGTTCTCCAGAGAACAGGAAGCCCGATTCCGTTCCAGGAACGAATTTCGATTTCACCGTGGGTAAATTTTCGGTATGAAAGCAACTCGCTGAACCGATGATTCTTAACCGTGATCACTTCATTTTTCCCATCCCCGGTAATATCCCGGATAACAATGCGCGCAGGATAGTAAGCTTTCTCTTCAAACTCTCCTGCGTTTCCTTCGGAAATAACGAAATATTCCGCTCCTCCCCCGGAATGTTCGCTATCTTTCCATTTCTCTTTTCCTCCCGGGTTGAATATCCGCAGATAATCGAGATTGTCGAATGCAACGGCTACCTCTATGTCGTCGTTCATGGCATCCCCATAGGTAAAACCCATTACATTGGTCCGCCGGTCATGCATAATTTTATTGGCAGGCACATATTCCTTATTTTCCCAGACCATTTCATAGATTTGACCGGAAAAAGGATCGGAACCTTCATGCCGCTGCCCGAGCAGAATTTTGCCCCGCGACGGGTGGTCAATCACCCTGAAGTGCCAGTGACTGTTCCTGACAATCTCGGTATAGGTCTGCCCGTCAAATTCCAGCACGAATGAATTGACCATATTTTTGTGAGGATTCAAACTGGTTACAAAAATTTCCGGGTATCCGTTGCCGTTGATGTCAGCCACATCACCCCCGATAAAATTATCAAGATGGCGCTCTGCAAGGATCTTTACTTTTAAGAATTGATTTTTTTCAAACCGGTAGGCCTCCACAGAACGCTCTGATATAATAACAGTTTCTTGTTTACCGTCCTTGTCTATATCTCCTATGGAAATCCCGTTTATCCGGTCTCTGATATTCCTGCTGCTCCAGAATTGAGCCGATTTGCTGCGGGCCTCTTGGGAAGCCAGAAATGCCAGGCCCGGAGCAGGTCGTTGGGTTTTCTGCGCGTCAACACTTTGAAACCCGTTGGCAAACAATTTTTCCGGATGCGTTTGAACATCGGTTTGAGCTTCCTGGATTTGAGTCTGCGGAGTCCGGGACATGACAGGAACTTGCCGGGCCGGCATGGCCCGGCCAAAGACTTTCTCATTTATATCCGTGGCAAAAAGGTTGATTTTTGGGATTACCTGGTCCATTCCCTGGCTTGTATTGAAAAAAGTAAGGGGCGAACTGCTTCCTGAGACATCCACCATTTTCGCATCGATACTAACACTTTCTCCGAAAACCGTGAGGCTGCCGAAAAGCACATAATCCACACCAAGCAGACTTCCGATTTTGCGCGCCTTGCTTTCATTAATCGGGGGTAAAACCGTTTCCAGCGCCTTAGCGGTCTCTCCACGGTTTAATACAGCCACCTTGTCTTCCATGTAAAGCCGGGATGTGAGCATATCGACAATTCCGTCTCTTAAAAACGACAGATCCTTTTCAGCATTGATTTTAAAGGGCGCTATCGCAACCCGCTTGACCTCAGCAGCTTTAGATTCTGAATTAATGATAATTGTGACAAGCAAAATCAAACTAATTGAAAAAATCTTTAAGATTACGTTCAATATTGTTTTCAAAAAATCCCCCTTTATTTCCTATTCGGTCATATGTCTGTAATCGGCAGCGGTTGCAAATGTGATATTGGAATGGTTTCAATAATTGACGGCGTATACGCTGAAAGTGATAAAATGTCACTCACCGGCGGACGTTTAATAATATCAAGAACAATTTCTCGGAGATCATCTGATATTTCAGATAATCCGGTAAGAGGAAAGCTGCGTGGGCCTATATAGGTTTTTTGAGCCAATAGCGAATACTCAAAAAAAGTCAATCCTACCGCTCGACGCTCATTTTTGTTTAACCGCAATAAAATATGCTCATTCAATTCAACTCCTGTTGCTTTTTCTCCAGGTTCAAATGAAACATACAAAGTATCGCTTATTTCGTCATAGTTGAAACTTATTTTTGTCATAACTTACCCTATCTCTTTCTGATATGCTGTAACGATATAATTATTTGGTATAAGTTTACCAGCACTGTCTTCAACATACCTAAAGAGAATAATAGCCACAATATGTGTATTATCCTCCGCTAATCCATCAAAGGCTTTTGTATATCGATACTTTTGGGGATTAAGAGCATCTTGTTTACGTTTACCTGACCGAATCGTCTCTTTGAGCTGTTCTTCATAATCTATCATTTCGGGATGATTATATATTTCTATAATATGCTTCCATCGCTTCTGTGTCAAATAAATCTCATTGCCGTAACGGTCAAATACTGTAAAACATTTATCTGAAGTCATATATGGCCTTCGGGTTTCTGGCATTATTTACATTTTCATACTTTCGTGATCTTTCTCTCTTATACGACAATTTATCATCAGCAATTAAGACCCAAATATCAAAGGCAAGTCGGGGTGTCAATTGTCATTTTTCATCCAACACTCACCAAACCATGGGGAATATGGCGAAGAACGTTAACAATTCTAAATAGATACCTGTTTTTGTTTGACAGCGTCTATTCCATATTATATTTTGTTAATATTGACAGATTAGTTCACTTTTCTTATAATTAGAATAATGGAAAAGTGGGTTTTTGTAGAATTTTTGAGACGCCTAATTACTGACAATTTTTAAAATAGCGGATCTTGACATGAAGGAAATTTTCAGTCTGATTTTTTCGATTTTTTTTACGCTCTGCCTGGTAATTTTCTTTCAGGTTAACTCGGCCAGTGCCGATGATATCCGCAAACCTGTATATGCCGGCAGTTTTTATCCTAAAACACGATCTGAATTGATGTCTTTTATCGAACAGCTCACCGGTCGGGTGAAACAGACTCATGTGCAACATCTCCCCCATACTTCACTAAAAGCCCTTATAATGCCCCATGCCGGTTATATCTATTCAGGGATGACGGCAGCGCATATCTCATTGGCATTAAAGAAAAATCAATTCAAAAGAGTCATCGTTATGGCGCCGGATCATCGCGTGGGGTTTAAAGTCGGCGCCATCAACGATGCAACCGCCTATGAAACTCCTTTGGGTTTGATTCCGCTGAATCATGATGCCGCAACGCTGCGGGGTAATAACGACCTGTTTCAATCGATTCCGGCTTCCGACCGGGTTGAACATTCAGTGGAGGTGGTTCTCCCTTTTCTTCAGTATTTTCTAAAAAAATTCGAACTCATACCCATTGTCCTTGGTCAGAACAGTGATCTTGTGGACCGGGTTTCGGCGGCTCTCGACCCTTTAATTGATCAAAACACCCTACTGGTGGTCAGTTCGGATTTATCCCATTATCTTCCCTATCAAGAAGCAGTGGACAGAGACCAGAAAACCATCAAGATGGTATTAAATCTTGAAGCCGGAAAACTTCTAAAGCGTGAAAATGCAGCCTGCGGTAAAATACCAATTCTAATTGTGATAAACATGGCTCGCCGACACGGATGGCAACCGATTCTTCTCCACTATTCAAACAGCGGTGATACGGCAGGAGATCGTTCAAGGGTTGTCGGTTATGCGGCCATAGCCTTTTATGGAGGTTCATCCATGCAAAATAGTATTGATTCCTCTCATTCTTTGAGTGAACAACAGGGGCAAACACTGGTAAAACTGGCCCGGCAGGCCATTGCGGAAAGACTTGGTAAAAAATCGATCGAAGCTGATCCTGCTTCCATGAAAGACAGCATTTTTCAGGATCACAGGGGCACCTTTGTAACGCTCACTATTAATAAACAGTTGCGAGGGTGTATAGGTAACCTGGATTCCAATGAATCGATTTTGTCCGGAATAAAGCGCAATGCCATTAATTCAGCTTTCCATGATCCCCGTTTTTCCCCTTTAAAAGCTCATGAACTCGATCGAGTGGATATTGAGATTAGTATCCTTACCAAACCACATCCTCTGGAATATCGGGACAGTAAAGATTTGCTTGCCAAATTGCGAGTTAATGTGGACGGTGTTATTCTCAGAAAGGGGCCTGCAAGCGCCACTTTTTTGCCCCAGGTCTGGAAGCAATTGCCCAAGCCTGAGCAATTTCTTTCGCATCTTTGCATGAAAGCCGGCTTGCCTGCCGATGACTGGGAAAGAAGCCGTCTTGAAATTTTGACCTACCAGGTTCAATATTTTGAAGAGACAAAATGAACGTGCCGTAACACAGGTAGTCATTGCTACAGGCATTTCCTCCGTGGTAACCCAGTTATTAATCATTCGTGAATTTTTAGCACAATTCCAGGGCAATGAGTTCGTTATCGCCCTGATTCTTTTTAACTGGTTGATCCTTGGCGGGATCGGTACTCTACTGGCCCGCGGCGTCACAAAACGCCTCTGGAAAGCCACCGTCAAACGTCTGGGCTGGCTCTCATTTGTTCTGGCAGGTCTGCCTGCCGCTCAAATTTTGACTATTCGCCAGTTTCGTGATCTTTTTTTCATTCACGGAAGCTCTGTTGGATTTTATCCCATCCTGGCCTTTACCTTTTTTATCATTGCTCCCTATTGCCTTGTGCTCGGTTTTGTCCTTCCGTACAGTCTTTTCGTCATAAGAACCGAGAATCCGGATTATCCCGGCGCCCGTATATATATCATTGACAACCTTGGAGATGTATCCGGCGGCGCCCTGTTTTCCTTTGCTCTTGTTTTTCTGGTTACCCCTTTACAGGCCGTATTTTTAGCAAATTTACCGCTGGCGCTGTCAACCTGTCTCCTGTTTCGTGTATCTTCACGCCATCATCCGGCGGTTTATTTGGGGGCAGGTGTAACGGTTGCCATTCTGGCTCTCGGCATTGCTATGGAACCCGCATCTCTCAACCCTTCGGAAGGCAAACTGGTTCATTACAGCGAATCTCGTTACGGCCGGATTCAAGTTCAGCAAAACCGGGATCAATTTACGTTGTTTGTGAGCGGCAACCCGCTCTATAGCAATCAGAATCTGAGCATGGCTGAAGAGACCATCCATTATCCGTTGGCTCAATTGAATCAGGCAAATAATATTCTTCTCATCTCCGCCGAGGGCGGCATAATGGCCGAACTGGAAAAACATAAGCCGGCTTCGGTGGATTATGTGGAACTTGATCCACAGGTTGCAGAGGTTCAATTCAGGTTCGGGCTTATAAAAAAGATCCCCGGCCTGAATGTTATTCATCAGGACGGTCGGGCCTATCTGGCAGGTTCAGATAAATTTTACGACGCTATAATTGTCAATTTGAGCGAACCCGATACGTTTCAACTCAATCGATTTTTCACGGACAGATTTTTTGCCCTTGCCAAAAGTCACCTCACCAAACATGGGGTGTTAAGTTTTGCCATGAAGGGGTATGATAATTACCTGGCCGAACCCCAGCGCCGCAAGCTTTCCTCACTATATAATACCGTAGCCGATTATTTCGATAATGTGCTGTTACTGCCGGGTCAAAAGATATTTTTTCTGTGCAGCTCTCAACCCCTTAGAACAGATATCCCGAAACTTCTGGTTAAAAAAGATATCCATACCCGTTACATCAGAGGGTATTATTACGGCAACCTGACCCATGAAAGAATTAAGCGCTTAAATGCCCTCATCGATCCGACAGTTCCTAAAAACAGAGATTATTTTCCCCAATTGATGCGTTTGATGTTTATGCAGTGGTTTGCGAAGTTTTCCGCTTCACCAACCATTTTTATGACGGTCTTGGGGATACTCTGTTTAATCTATCTGATGCGTATCCGCGCCGAAGAGTTTGTTCTTTTCTCCACAGGGTTCACGGTAATGGGAAACGAAATCCTGGTAATATTTGCATTTCAAATCTTTTTCGGTTATATTTATCTGCAAATCGGTATGATTATCACCGTTTTTTTGGCCGGCCTATTGCCCGGCGCCTGGTTCGGTGATAGACTTCGTTACAGAAGCAAACAGACCCTGGCACTTGCCGATGGTCTCCTGATTGTCCTGATGGGTCTGCTGATTATTGTTCTAAAACAGGGCGGGGAATATCTGCCGGTGGCTTTTTTTCTTGTCTTCGGCTTTATGATTTCGCTGATCTGTGGTTTCCAGTTTCCGGTAGCTCTTTATCTGCGGGGCGGAGACGCTCCGGCAGTAACCCGAACTTTTTCTGCCGATCTTATCGGAGCCGCATGTGGAACCCTGATCACAAACGTTGTATTGATCCCCTATTGCGGGATCATTCGGGCTGCAGCCGGCTTGATCGGTCTTAAGCTTTGTAGTTTAATCGTTATGGTTGCGCTTCATGAAAAAAATTAGTCGCCGTCATTTTCTTTATTATGGTACGGGATTGCTTTGCAGCGCTGTTCAGACTAATACGTTCTGGCCCTTTTCCGCAGAAGTGGGCGCGGCAGAGGGATCCGCAGATATCCGCGGCCATATTTTTAAAGGAGATGCGCCTCAAAAACTGTGGAAATGGTCTCACGAGGGATATTATTATACAAAGCTGGATAACAAGCTGGTCATGTGCGGTATCTGCCCCAATAGGTGCCTGTTATCACCCGGTGACCGCAGTGTCTGCCGATCCAGGGTCAATATGGATGGCACCCTTTACAGTCTGACATACGGCAACCCTTGCAGTATGAATGTGGATCCCATTGAAAAAAAACCTCTGTTTCATTTCAAGCCAAGGTCAAAAGCCTTTTCCATCGCCACCACCGGCTGCAATTTTCGCTGTCTGAATTGCCAGAACTGGGAAATTTCCCAGGCTAAACCCCGTGAAGTCCGCCATTACGAGCTGTTCCCAGCCGTTGTGATTAAAACGGCACAGCACTCCAAATGCGGGTCCATTGCCTACACATATTCCGAAGCCACCACTTTTTTTGAGTATATGATAGATACCGCCCGCCTGGCCAGAGATAACGGAATATCTAATTTATGGATTTCAAACGGTTATATTAATCGAAAACCTCTTTTGGAACTGTGCAGCGTGCTGGACGCTGCCAATGTAAATCTCAAATCGTTCAGCGATGCCATCTACCGGAAATTGAACGGCGGCCGTTTACAACCGGTTTTAGATACATTCAAAACACTGCACCAACAGGAAGTTCACTTTGAAATGACGACCTTGGTTGTTCCAGGGTATGTAGATGATACCGAAATGATAAAACAGATGTGCCAGTGGATTCTCACAAATCTTGGGCCTGATTATCCTTTGCACTTTTTACGATTTTTCCCCAGATACAAACTCGACCGTCTGCCTTCCACTCCGGTCTCAACCCTTGTCCGGTTTCGCAAGCTTGCCATGGCGGAAGGAATCCATTATGTCTATGTGGGCAACGCTTCCTATCCGGAGGGAAATAACACCTATTGCCACAATTGCAAAAAACTGCTAATTGAGCGGATCGGCTATTTCATACCGACCTACAACCTGGATGGAAATCAATGCAAATATTGCCGGACTGTTATCCCAGGGCGCTGGTCATAGGCGCTAAGTTATTTTTTGTGCCGGAAGGACTGTGGAAGGTTTACTGAAAAAGATGAACATGGAACGTCTCTCCGAGCCGTAGGCTACTACGAGCCGGAGGCCAACATCGCCCCAGTGAAATAGAAAAAAAGTTTCACGGGGTAAAAATGATGAATGGGAAAAGATGAAGAAACAGAGGAATTAATTAAAATTTTCGTTATTCGATGTTCAACGTTGGACGTTCGATGTTCGACGTTCAGTCTGTTCTATGTTGGACGTTCATCTTTTAAAACAACCCGTTACGGCATAAATGTGTAAGTTCTCAATAAATTATGGAGCCAACGGGTAATAAAATGTAAAAGGTCTGGCTATTTGAGCATATTAGTGAGCCTTAAGAAAAAACAACGAATAAGATCATTCATCTTT
>CAZKDT010000042.1:0-12200 GCA_964551515.1 uncultured Desulfobacteraceae bacterium
GACTCTGTTTCCGGAGAAAAAGTTTTATATCGAAAACAAGCTGGATGAAGCAAAGCTTCAGAAGACCTTCGGAAAAATTCCAATGGACACAACAAAGGAGGACCTTGGAACTGAGACGGTAAACGGATTTAAATGCCGCAAAATGCGTGTTGAAACCACCACCAGCATCATGGGACGGGAGATCAAGAGCACTTCCACCGTTTGGACTTCAGACCGTCTGGACTTTCCTGTTCGATCCCAGGGAAAAGACGGCGGAGTTATGGAGCTCCGCGATATAAAACCCGGCAGTCAGCCGTCCGATCTCTTCGAGATCCCTGCAGGCTATACCAAAAGGGACATGCCTTTCTTTGGTATGGAGCAAATGCAAAAGCACGGGAAAAACCGGAAGTCAATGCGAAACAAAACGTCAGACCTCCCATTCAAGCTTCCAAAGGGCCTAAAAATTCCTTTCGGCAAAGCCGAATAGCGGAGCTTTGAAAACAGCTTAGTTCCCGGCCCTTTAAAAGGCCGTCTGCCGCATGTTGCCCGGTTAAAGATTAATATTAAGGGGGAAAACAAGATGATGAAGCAAGTCAAAATGATGTGGATGGTTGTCTCTGTATTGACACTTTTCTTGGCCACGGGCCTTTGGGCCGAGCCGGCGCAGTATTCGGCTTCGGATGCTGCAACCCAGTACGATATCGGCGACTTGCTTTTTGAAAATAGCGATTTTGAAGCCGGGACCCTGGCCAACTGGACAGCCACCTGAGATGTCTTTGATTTTCAGCCCACCCATGGCGACAATCCCACGGCCCGGCGCCGTAAACAAGCTTCCAAACATCATGAAAATTACTGGATCGGGACGTATGAAAAATACAACGGAAAACCCGGGCTGCGTCCGGGCCAGACCCAGGGTGACCGTCCCACAGGCACCTTGACATCCGTCTCCTTTGTTGTATCCAGGGAGGAGATTACTTTTTTAATCGGTGGCGGAAAATTTCCCAACAAGGAATACGCGGCTCTGGTAGTGGACTGCCAAGAGGTGAAAAAGACCACCGGAAAGGGCACGGAGACCATGCATACGGTGGTGTGAGATGTGCATGAGTTCGCCGGGAAACAGGCCCAAATTGTGATCAAAGACCTGCACATGGGCGGCTGGGGTCACGTCAATGCCGATTACTTTCATTTCCAAGGGGCCGCATTTGAACCAACACCCTTAACAGACGCGGTTACCCCTGAACTAACGGTAAAGGGTCATGGCAAATATTCCAACAATGTGACGCTTATCTGTAACGGCAGTTTCTCAAAGGAGGGGAGTCCCTGGAAATGTAAAGAATGCGTATGGTGGCATGGGACGACACTATATTTCCTGGTCGATCTGGGAAATACCTATGAGGTCCGGGACATTATCACACAGGCAGACAATAACGATGATTACAGAATCGATTATTCCCCGGAAGGCAAAACATTTTCTCCATTACTCATAATAAAGAAAGAGTATGGCGAAATAGGCTACGGTATGGATACCATGATCACCGAAAGTGGTGATCCCGAGTATGTTCCTCAACTCGATTTTCAGCCGGTGTCGGCAAAATTTCTCAAGATATATGCCACCGGTGGTGACAATAACTACTCTATATCGGAACTCACGGTCATAACCGAAAGAAAAGGACCGTAGGAGATAAAACCAACGCCTGGGCCCGCGCCGGAATAGAAAGGTTTCGTATCCGGAAGCTCCTTTTTTAACCATATTCCTGTCCATCCCGAAGCCCTGTTTCGGATTTTGAGGAAGGAATCCGGTGGTTTTGAAGATTTTCTGGATTCCCGTTTTCACGGGGATGATATTTGGTGACTGAACTTATTAAGAAGTTATTCACACCTTTTGTTTATGAGCAAACTCCCATCGTTTGTCGAGAAAATAAAGGATGGGAACCGTCATTCTTGAAAACAGAAGCGATGCCACCTCTCCTGCCATCAGGGATATGGCAAGGCCCTGGAAAATGGGATCAAAAAGAATAACCGAAGCGCCCACCACCACGGCGGCGGCCGTTAACATCATGGGCCGGAAGCGAACCGCTCCTGCATCGATTACGGCAAGATCCAGAGGCATTCCCTCTTTCAGGCGCAATTCTATAAAATCTACCAGGATGATGGAGTTTCGAACCACTATGCCGGCGCCGGCGATAAAGCCAATCATTGAAGTTGCGGTAAAAAATGCGCCAAGCATCCAGTGAGCGGGCAAAATTCCGATAAGAGAAAAGGGAATAGCCGCCATTATAACCAGTGGCGTGCTATAGGATTGAAACCACCCCACCACCAGCACAAAGATAAGTATTAATACTATACCAAAAGCAATGCCAAGATCCCGGAAGACTTCATAGGTGATGTGCCATTCCCCGTCCCATTTCATGGCATATTTGCGGTCGCTCTGGGGGATCTTTGCGGTGTGCTGAGTAATCTTATATCCTTCGGCAAGCATGATGGCATCAATTTTCTTTTTCATTTCCAGAATGGCATATACCGGACTTTCTTTGACACCTGCCACGTCCCCGGTCACATATACCACCGGCATGAGGTTTTTATGATAAATGCTGAGATCTACATTTGTTTTATACGTCCTGACAAGAGCGGACAGAGGTACAAGCCCCCCATCGGCAGATGCTATCTTGATGGCTTCCAGCCGTTGCTTTCCGGCCCGGGCGGAAAGGGGCAAACGCAGGATAATCGGCACATCTTGCTTTTCCAGTGGTTGGTGGAGCAGCCCTACCTGTCGGCCGGTCATTGCCAGCTCCAGGGTCCGTGTAATCTGGGCTACACTGATCCCGTGAAGAGCGGCTTTTTCTTTATCCACTTCCAAATTATAACGGGGCTGGTCTTCTTCCATAAACCAGTCCACATCCACTACTCCCGGTGTTTCTTCAAAAATCTTCATGACCTGTGAAGCAATTTCCCTTTGCCGGTCATAATCCGGCCCATAGACTTCGGCCACCAAAGTGGATAAAACAGGGGGACCGGGGGGCACTTCCGCCACTTTTACCCGTGCATTATTCCGGTGGGCAATCTCTTTTAGTTTAGGACGAACCCTCCTGGCGATGGCATGACTTTGCTCTTTTCTATAACCTTTTTCAACTAGGTTTACCTGGATATCTGCCATATGCGGTCCCCGTCGCAGGTAATAATGACGAACCAGGCCATTGAAATTAAAGGGACCTGATGTTCCCACATGGATCTGATAATCCGTTACTTCGTTTACGGTTTTGAGATATTCACCCATCTCCATGGCGGCTGTTGCCGTATCCTCCAAAGTTGCGGATTCCGGCATGTCGAGAATTACCTGAAATTCGCTCTTATTATCAAAGGGAAGAATTTTTACCCGGACCAGCACAATCCCCACCAAGATGCAAGATATAAGCAAAAGACATATTACGGTGATAAAAAAAATCCAGCGCCATAAAGGGCTCTCAATGAGCGGCGTCATCACCCGCCGATACAGGTGCGTGCTCCAACCCTCTTTTTCATGTTCTTCATGTTCATCAGCAACGCTATTGTGCTTGAGTATCCGCATAGATGCCCAGGGAGTTACGATGAATGCCACCAGCAAAGAAAAAACCATGGCGGCCGAGGCGCCTACCGGAATAGGACGCATATATGGCCCCATGAGACCTCCCACAAAAGCCATGGGTAAAATGGCGCCGATCACCGCCAGTGTGGCAAGAATCGTGGGGTTTCCCACTTCATCCACCGCCTCGATGGCCACCTTGAGCCGGGAACGGCTTCGGTTTTCAGGAAGCTGAAAATGCCGGACCATATTTTCAACCACCACAATGGCATCATCCACCAGGATTCCGATGGAAAAGATAAGTGCAAACAGGGTTATCCGATTCAGGGTATAGCCGTATAAATAGAAGACAGCCAGAGTTAGTGCCAGGGTCACGGGGATAGCAATAGCCACCACGCCTGATTCCCGGCGTCCCAGGGCAAACCAGATAAGAATCGTCACTGAAAAGATGGCGATCATCATGTGGAACAATAGTTCATCCGATTTTTCCTTGGCGGTCTGGCCGTAGTGACGGGTAATGGTCATATGGATATTATCCGGTATAATGGTTCCTCTGGCCTTTTCAATACGGGCCAGTACTTTGTTTGCCACGGAAATTGCATTGGTTCCCTTTCTTTTAGCAATAGTAACGGTGACCGCCGGATACACACCTTTTTGATCCTCATGAACAGTTATACCTTTTCCCCGGGCTGCAGGTCCCGTGCCAAAAAAAACATAATGGTCGGCTTCACCGGGGCCATCGTAAATAGACGCTACATCTCGCAGATATACCGGCCTTCCCTCAAAAACCCCAACGATGACTCCCTCTACATCACGTACATCCTTGAGAAATCCGCCTGCATGGATCAACACTTGTCCGTCCGGTGAAGGAAATGATCCTGCGTCTGTCTCTTGATTGGCAGTGCTCACCATCATGGCCACCTGTTCCATATCCAGTCCAAAGGCGGAAAGACGAACCGGATCTAAGTGGACATCCACCTGGCGATGCTCTCCGCCGATAATCGTCGTGATTGAAACATTTTGTTCCCTTTTGGCCAAATCTTCAACCTCTGCTGCAACCCGCCGCAGCATGTAGTAGTCCGCATCTTCGCCCCAAAAGGTAAGCGATATAATGGGAACATCGTCAATGTAACGGGGTTTGATAAGTGGCGGGCTTACCGCCCAAGGGATCAGGTCCATGTTCGCCATTAGTTTCGACTGGAGACGAACGATCGATTCTTCTTCGTCCTGGCCCACAAAAAATCGGACTACAGCCATGGACATTCCCGGACTTGATGTGGAATAAACGTATTCCACGCCGGGTATTTCCCAGAGCAGTTTCTCCATGGGGCCGGTTACCCGTTCTTCCACCTCTTTGGCACCGGCGCCGGGCATTTTAACAAAGATATCGATCATGGGAACAATAATCTGGGGCTCCTCTTCCCTGGGCAAAGCAATAACTGCAGCAATCCCTAATAATATAGAAGCAATAATGATAAGAGGAGTCAGTTTTGAATCAATAAACAATTGTGCGATTTTACCGGCAACGCCTGTTTTTTCACTCATGAAACATCCTCCACTTTAACGCCATCCATCAAGTCAGGCGGAGGATCAACCACATAACGGGTGCCGTCTTTCAATCCCGAAACCACTTCAACATTATCCCCGAATGCCCTGCCAATACGAATCAGTCTGAAATGGGCAAGCTGATGGGAATCCACCAGATATATGCCGGTCAACTGTCCCTCGTGTACTACCGCTGTGGACGATATCAACAACATGCCGGCCTCGCCCACCGGAATTTCCACCCGGGCGAACATGCCGGACCGGATGTCCTTATCCTCCGGAAGGGCCACTCTTATTCGAAAGGTGCGGCTTTTTGGATCTGCCGATGGGTCGATTCTTCCGACAAAACCTTCAAAAGACCGGTTTTGAATGGAGGGAATCTTGATTTTTATTTTCTGTTTTAAGCGAATGGATTGAATGTGTTTTTCCGGCAGCACCAGAGCAACGCAATATACTCCCTCTTTTTCCAGGGCAAAAAAGGGAGTGCCGGGTGCAGCCAGGTCTCCTTCATCAACCATTTTAGCGGTCACTTTGCCGTCATAAGGCGCCCGAACCGATGCATCTTTTTTCCCGATTAGAGCAGCAGCGACCACTGCTTCAGCTTGTTGAATACGCTGGTCTGCCGCTTCCACTATGGCTTCAGTCTGGGCGAGGGATGCTTGTGTCTGGCGAAATCGGGCTTCGACTTCATCGAATTCCTGTTTGCTTGCAGATTCTTCTTCCATGAGCTTAAGATAGCGTTTATAAGTTATACTGGCAAGTTTGGCAGTGGCCTTGGCTGCATCCCGCGCTGATTTGACGGACATCTCTGATCTTTTGGCCTCGGAAAGGGCTGCTTCGGCTTTTCGGAGTTGAGCCGACACCTGACGATCATCGATCATTACCAAAAGATCTCCTTTTTTGACCAAATCGCCTTCCCGAACATTAATGGCCTTCACTGCTCCCATAATCTTACTGGAAAGGGTGCTGGAAGTCCTGGCCTGGACCGTTCCCACCGCCTCATATATAAACGGCTGTTGGATAACCGTTGCTGTGGTAACAGCAGTTTTGATCACCTTCTTTTCAACTTCCCTGGTGGTTCCGGGCTTAATTTTATCGCCGCATCCTAAAAGCAAAACCATAAAAGATAACATTGTAACGTATAATTTTTTTTTAAGTAACATATCAAACTCCATGATGTTATGACTAATTGAACGTCTCGTAAATTCTACAACTTCTCGAAATCACAGGTCTTTTAATGGCAACCTGTTTATGCCATCGACATGGAATAATGGAATGTTCTTATTGAAGTAAGACAATACCTTTGAATTGACAATTAAAAGTAAAAAGATTCCACTACCCAATCGTCAATTGTCAATCTTCAATCCAAAATTCTTATCAATGGTGCCGGCAGCCAGTGCCAACTGGATTCTGGCCACCTTATAATCGTGAAGGGCCTTAAAATGGTTGGTTCGAACCTGTTGATATGCCGTTTCGGCATCCAAAAGGCTTACAATAGTTAAGAGACCATTATTATATCTATTTTTTACGATCCGCAGCCCTTCTCTGGCTTGGTCCACAACGGTTTTGGCCACCTGAATCCGTTTCCAGGCGCTCTGGGCCTTTAAGAAGGATTCACGGACCTGAACCCCAACGTTGAGTTCCATGCCTTTCCGAAATTCCTGTATCCGGAGAAGAGAAGACTTTGCCGCTTTTGTTTTTGCAGAAATACGGTGTCCGCTGAACAGATTTACATGCATGACAGCACCAATGGCATAATTGTTTTCGGTGTCGCTGAAATCTTCCGAATTAATTTCGTAGTTTCCCACAAGCTTCAGATCGGGGAGGTGGCCGGCCCGTGATTTATCGATTTCTTTTTTTGCTATATCTTCCTGATATCGAATCCTTTCCAGGTCCGGACGGTTTGAAAGGGCAATGGTTATCCAATGCTTAACAGGTCCTTTGGTTTCTCTACATTTTTTAAAAGGGGTTACAAGGTGTAATGGCTTATTTGTTGACATTCCCATGGTAGCATTCAGCATGGCATGGGCCACTTTGACTTGACTCTCTGCTTCAAGCCGCTGCTGCTCCAATTTTGCAATACGAACATTCGCACGTAAAAATTCGCTTTTCACAACAAAACCGCTTTCAAACCGGGACCGGACCATTTTTAGATTGGCTTTTGCGGTTTCAAGGGTCTGAACAATAACATCAAGATTTTCTTGTGCGAGAAGAAGGCCCACATAAGCCTTTGCTGTTCTGGTGATCACTTCTTGCCCGGCCCGCTTAAGCATGAGGGATGCGGCCCCATGATTTTGTTGCGCCTGCTCCCATCCAATCGTTGTCTGGCCGCCATCATAGACCGACCAGGACATGGAAACAGCAGAAGCAAAGTTGTTGATTGCATCCGGGTCATTGAGCTTATCAAGATCAAAGTCTGCCTGAGTTAAATTTCCCTGAAGCATTTTGGTGCCGGTAGCCCACATGGGATTGGTGGTGCGGTTAAAGGTTTCGGTAAAATAGATCTGGGGGAAAAAACCAGACCGAGCCTGAATTACCTCTGATTTCATCATCTCCACCTGAAAGCGTGCCGCCTTGATTTCCGGATTCTGCTTCACAGCCATTTGAATTGCTTCCGACAGGGTCAAGGATTCCGGTGAATGCCTGTTTTGAGCCATAGACACTCCTGCAAATATAAAAAACATAAAAGATTCGGCTGCCAAAATCCAAAGAAATTTCTTATAAATAATTGGTTTCATATCTCCCCTCTCTTACCGTATTTGTTTTTTTTAGTATTTTCGTGCTTTAGTTGTAACTTCTTATTTCTACCTAAATTCTGCAAGCCTTGTATCGGCCGGATATACAAGGCATCAATCGTGCAGCCGTATTGTAATACTGCAATCGATTGATAACGTAGTAGATCAGGTCGAGACGAGGCTCCCGAAGGGTTAACTTTTTTCGAAATTTAATCTGGATTTTATCCTTTTATTTTGTCTGTTATCGGTGTGTGAATATTGACAATAATGTCTCAATACCGCATTGTATTGATAGCAAATTTATCTCTTGCGAAAAAAGTTAATGCAGCTTTTAGATTCTATAGCTTAGAGATAGCCTCCCTGGCAAGTTGGCCAACGGTAACTTCCAGGAATTGCATATCAATAAAGATCTTTATTATGGCGTTATCATTGGAAAGATATTGGAGTAGAGGTTTGGTCAACTCCCTGTCGAGAACTCCGGCGGTCCAAACTGCAAGACCTCGGTGTATGGCATCTTGGGACCGCATAAACGGAAGCAGAAAAGGTGGGGCATGGTTTACAAGCCCGGGACGGGAATGGGCGAGCCTCCCCAGTCCCCAGAGAACGCCTCTTTGCAGAATTGGGTGTTCGATGTAATTTCCTTGTTCGTTGACATAGGATTCCAGCAGGAAGGCATACTCCTCGGCCAGCCTGAAATGGCGGGCCATGATTTCACCCATGGCTTCGGGTGACCCCCAGCCAATGCCCCCGGATTCATCGTTCAGATTCCATATCAGACGCCGCATCACTACCCGGGCCGATTCCATATCCTGATCGGCAAGCCCGGAAACCACCGCACCCATAGCTGTAATGGCGCGCCATCTGATCAATTCATTAGTGCTATAAAAAAATGAAAAAAGGGGATTGACCGCCTGTCGTGCAGGTAGTTGGCAGATCTCATCAAGACTTTCTTGGAGATCGTCACTATTTAAAAGCTCCAGGATGTTTTTCTTGAGTTTCCTGCCTTTCATTGAATAAATTCTTAGTTTTCCTTCGGGCACTAAACAGCGGAATAGATGCTAATTCCCTTGCATATCACGTATAACTCAAGACTGTAGATTATTCAAACCCCAGTGGATGTTCCGGTAAACTTAACCATGCAAAGCGCTGGAGTATTGGGCAAGGAAAACAAAAAGAATCTTTTTTATGAGACCGTCAGTAATGCCTATTTGTCCTTTTTATGTGTTGTTCGCAGGGTTCTGTCCAGTTCTTTGATGTTACCGAAATCTTTGGTCATCATGGCCCATCCATACCAGTAGGCATAGTCAGGATTTACATGAAAGAAACCTTGATACATCCGCATTCGGTATTTCATGTACATCTCGAACAAGACCTGATCGATATGGGATATTTGATTCATGGAACCGCCCCCGGTTCGCATGAAGTATAAAAAGTCAGGATAAGCAAAAACATAGTTTTTGGGCTTTTTTATAATACCGTCTTTATAAAGATCGGCGACTATTTTGATGGCTTCTGCCAAGAGCCGGTCTGCCTTTTTTATGGCCGTATCCCCCATTTCCAATTGTTTACTTACATATTTCCTGGAGTGGCACTTGTTGCAGATATTGATCATTTTTTCTCGTTCCGTGCTCCAGGCTTCTTCAGTCAAGCGGACAAGATCAACTTTCTTGACAAGCTCAAGACGAGGGGTCGGCTTACCCGTCTCCGGACTCAATACACCAAGAGCCTTCAGCAGGGTGACCCTGTCAGCAGCCCACTGCGGATCTTTAGGAAGAGGAAGCCTTACCCCCAAAAACCCCCATGCTGTTTTGTTTTTATGGGTGCCATCAGGCAAATGACAGTCCTGGCATCTGGGAGCAGAAGCGTTTTTAGGCAGCCTGCCTGATTCCTTTGCAAACCACCGAGTACCATGTTTGGCGCTACTCCACATCTCCCACTGTGGATGGTCATATCCCATATGACACTGCTGGCAGGCCCGTGGATCTTGAGCTTCTTTTTTAGAAAAGCTATGTCTTGTATGGCACTCATCACAGGAGTTATTCTGATAACGATATCCTTTTGCTCTCTGTTCCTTTACCTGGGCTTTGCTTTTGATGCCCATATTGTGGCATCCGCCACAGCCTCTTCCGCCTTCTATCAATTCATCGGGCTCGACGTGGGAAATAGGTAAGGCGTTCAATGATGTCCAACCATTGTTGTGTTTTCCACTGGCAAACTGATCAAACTGATCTTCATGGCATTCGGAACAGACATGCTCATCAGGCAAACTTACACGATTAACATCATCGGCACTTTTGTGGTCTTCACCGTGACAAACGGAACACGTAATTTCTTCTTCGAAATGTCGGCTGATCTCCCAATCCGCCACTTGCCCAGGACTTATGTTCCTATGACAAGTGATACAGGCTTCTTCCCCTGCATTAACCAAACTATAAAAACCAATAATAACAATAACTAAACTTATTGATATGATACCAGTTTTTTTTCTCATCATCTTCCACCTTGAACTTCAGAATGTTATAACTTCAAAACCCGTATCATGATAGAGGGCCATGCCGGGATGACCTGTCATCTCATCCAGAAGCGACAGACCCTGATCTTTTGCGGCTTCCAAGGTACCCATTTTGTTTGAGCAGGCTTTGCAGACTCCCTCAATAAGGCCATTAAATTTAGCATTTTCCCATAGCTTGTGCAACGGGTTTTCCGATTTGGCAAGTTCCGGTACAAGTTTCGTGGCCGCCCCTTCAATAATCACCTTTACTTCATATCCTTTTTCCTTCATATTCAGGGCGTTTAAAAGGACATGAATAAAGCACATGGGATCTCCGTTGAACACAAATAGCGCCATTTTTCTCATGATAACCTCTTAACGGGTTTTTTACACCTCTTCCAGTATATGCAATCTTCCGGGCAGTATTTTATGGCTTCACTGACTTCCATCTCCGGATAAGAGGAAAGCTCAACCACTTCAACATATCCTGCATCATTTAATCTAAAAACAGAAGGGCACACCTCCAAACATCCTTCACACAAACTACATTGACTTAAATCAACTACCGGTATTTTCATTCTAAGTTTATTATATTTTCCTAATACTTTTTGTATGTTGACAGGATTGACATGATTTTTATTATTTTATCATGGTCATCCTGTAAATCCTGTCTAATAACTAAAACTATCTCTTGATCGCCTTCCCGATTTTTCTGCCGAGTTCTAAACAAGCGTCTTTGCCTTCTTGGTCCGGTACATACTGAATCTTAACACCAGGGTTTATGATATCAAATTTCATGGCTTCAAGCTCTTTGGTAATTAGCTTGACCGACTCACCGCTCCAGCCATAGGAGCCAAAAGCCGCCCCGATTTTATTTTTGGGCTTTAGTCCCTTCATATAGGTCAAAAAGTCGCTGACAGTGGGAAACAATTGGTTATTAATTGTCGGCGATCCAACGATAACGCCAGTCGCATCCAGAACTTCGGTCATAATTTCGCTTCGATGGGAACTGCGAATGTGTATTGGCTTTGCTGTGACGCCTTCGGCGGCGATACCTGAGGCAATCGCCTCTGCCATTGTTTCGGTGCTATGCCACATAGTGTCATACACCACAATCGCTTTTTGTTCAGGTTCCTGACTTGCCCATTTTGCATAGGCATTAATAATTTTCCCAGGGTTTTTTCGCCAGATAATCCCGTGGTCCGGGCATATCATATCAATTTCCAAACCAAGTTCAGTCACCTTCTCCAAAAGTTTGAGTATCAAAGGAGAATACAGCAGGAGAATATTTGCAAAATACTTCTTGGCATGGGGCATTATCGAATCACCGATTTGATCATCAAACTTTTCATACCCGGCATAATGCTGGCCAAATGCATCGCTTGAAAAGAGGATCTTGTCCTCTTTTACGTAGGTAAACATGCTGTCAGGCCAATGGAGCATTCGGGTTTCCAGGAAAGTCAGTGTTCTTTTGCCAAGGCTTAGCTCTTCACCATTTGCGACTCCATGATAATTCCATTTCTGTGGAAAGTGCCGGGCAAGGTTCTTCAACCCCATTTTTGAACAATACAGGGGCTTGTCTTCCCCAATTTTGTGCATAACCCGTGGCAAACTGCCGGAATGATCCATTTCCGTGTGGTTGCTGATAACATAGTCAATCTTTTTGGGATCGATAATTTTAGAGATGTTTTCCAGAATCTGGTCTGAGAATTCCTTTTTTACCGTATCTATAAGGGCAATTTTTTCATCGACGATTAAAAATGCATTATAGCTCGTGCCCTGGTAGGTGGAATATCCGTGAAAATCCCGGATATTCCAATCATTAACCCCGACATCATAAACATCTTTTGCTATTTCAATTGGTTGCATCTTTCCGTCCTTATTCTATTTT
>CAZKDT010000043.1:0-2775 GCA_964551515.1 uncultured Desulfobacteraceae bacterium
CCCCCAAAAATTAAGGAGTCACGATTATTTTTTCAAGCTGAATGACGAGGTCTGATACTCATAACTTAGCAACTCTCATTATGGCGCCAAGTTCATTTCCAGATACCGTGTGAGTGGCATTTTGCCACGATTTTTCGCGGCTGGAAAGCCGCTCTCACAGGGATATTTTTTCAAAATGAGAATTGCTGCTCATAACCCCTCGGTATATTCAGGCGGAAAGTACGACCTTGTATCCATGGCAGATCCCCTTGTAAAGCTTTTTATGGAAGGGATCAGGACTAAAAATACATAGCCCGATTATTTTGTTCATGAGAAATTCGAGTTGCGTGTTATACAGTACGTGTTGTATGCTGGATGTTGGATAAAGAATGACTAAGGGTTCGCGAAGAAATAACTTTACATTTTCAGGAGTCGAGGCGCCCGCATGGCAAGGCGCGAGGAGGGCGAATAGCAAGCTATTTAACCGACGAGCAACGCAGCCAGGCTGGATGGATCGGCGCATCAAAATGTGAAGTTATTTTTGAGCGAGCCCTAACCGGAGGGATTAATGATTATCGGCGTGGATACCGGGGGAACATTTACCGATTTTGTTTACAAGGAAGGCGACACATGGGGCGTTTACAAAGTGCTCTCCACCCCGGCAAATCCTGCAGAAGCCGTTCTTAACGGGCTTGACCATCTGGCACACGGAAAGAGAAAACAGATCATACACGGTTCCACGGTGGCCACCAACGCCATTCTCGAAAGAAACGGAGCCAAAACCGCATTGATCACTAATGAAGGGTTCGAAGACATTATAGAAATCGGGCGCCAGAACCGCACCCTATTGTATGATCTTTGCTTTGAAAAGGAACCCCAGATCATTCCTTCAGATCTGAGATTCGGAATCCCGGGAAGAATACTTCAGACGGGCGAAGAACTTATACCTCTGAATATCCAAAAGGCTGAAGAGGTGGGCAGACGCCTCAAGGACCGTGACGTTGAGTCGGTGGCCGTCTGCCTCCTTTTTTCCTATGTGAACCCTTGCCATGAACAAAAGCTAATGGAATTACTGGCGCCTCTTGGACTACAGATATCGCTTTCGCATGAAATTCTTGCTGAATTCAGGGAGTTTGAAAGAACATCCACAACGGTTATCAATGCCTATGTTTCCCCGAAGATGCAGCAATATGTCGGACACCTAATTAAGGAACTGGACCGGAAGGACTTGTTGGGGATTATGCAGTCCAACGGGGGAAGTATTTCCGCTGAAACGGCCATGAAAGAATCGGTAAGGACCATTCTCTCCGGTCCTGCAGGCGGGGCTGTGGGAGCCTATGAGATCGGTAAGATGGCCGGATATTCCAAACTCATTAGTTTCGATATGGGAGGCACATCCACGGATGTCAGCCTGATAAACAGGAACTTGTCTTTGGCCTTTGAAACGACTATATCCGGCTACCCTGTGAAGGTTCCGATGATCGATATTCATACGGTTGGGGCCGGCGGAGGCTCCATTGCGACTCTTGATGAAGGGGGCGCCCTTAAGGTGGGTCCGGAGAGCGCCGGTGCAGATCCCGGTCCCATCTGCTACGGACAGGGGCACAGGATTACGGTAACCGATGCAAATCTCTATCTGGGAAGGCTGATTCCGGAGCATTTTCTTGGAGGCGGAATGACCTTGATGGAGAAAAAACTTCCTTTGTATTTTGAAAACATGGGACAAAAGATTGGCCTTTCACCCCAAGAATTGGCACAAGGAATTCTGGACGTGGCCAATACGGCCATGGAGAAGGCCATACGTGTAATTTCGGTGGAAAGGGGATATGATCCCAGGGAATTCACTCTTTTTTCCTTTGGGGGTGCGGGGGGGATGCATGCGGCATTTCTGGCCAGGCTTTTGAACATACCCAAAGTGCTTTTACCCCCTAACCCCGGCATCCTGTCTGCCGTAGGAATGCTTATGGCTGACGTGATTAAAGACTATTCTCTGACAATAATGAAGAAGCAGGAAAATGTTACGTTTAAGTTGCTGTCCGAAGGGTTTGAGGAAATCGAATACAAAGGACAGGAAGATCTCAGGGCCGAAGGAATTCCTGATAGTGAAATCATGCTCGAAAGATATCTGGATATGCGTTATGACGGACAATCCTATGAAATTATGGCCCCCTTTGATGAGGATTACGTTGAAAGATTTCATGCGCTGCACGAAAAAACTTACGGATACAGAAACCCGGACAAGGCCGTTGAAATCGTCAATATCCGGCTTCGGGCAAGGGGCAGGCCGGAAAAACCGCGTTTTCAAAAAAAAGAAACAATGGTAAAAGAGCCTCCGCTTAAAGCCTTTCTTGGAAACAAACCGGTGGTATTTGATCAACGCCGGGTACGAACGAAAATAATGGCCCGGCATAAACTGAAAAGCGGAAACCGGATTCATGGCCCTGGTATTTTGGTGGAATATTCTTCTACCATTGTCATTCCACCGTTTGCCAGTGCCTTTGTGGATGAATACGGCAATATCATCATGGAAATAACTCCATAAAATGTAACTTCTTAATAAGTTCTGGTGTATTAAATGGTGATATTGAGATGTTACCATAAAATCGGCATAAATTGTTCTTGAAAAGATTAAAATATAAATTAAACCTGCGATGTCATCGAACACTTGTAGTAGTGTATACTACAGCTTCGTGTTCGACGCCTTGCATCTTTGGTAAACTTTGCGCTTGCCGATTTTAGGCACCATAAATAGCGGAGGAGAGAGATGACCGTCAACCCAATCCTGCTGGAGGTTTT
>CAZKDT010000043.1:2875-11936 GCA_964551515.1 uncultured Desulfobacteraceae bacterium
ACCATAAATAGCGGAGGAGAGAGATGACCGTCAACCCAATCCTGCTGGAGGTTTTTAAAAATCGCTTTGCTTCCGTTTCAGAGGAAATGGGAGTAACCCTGATACGGACGGCGTTTTCACCCAATATAAAGGAGAGACGGGACCTTTCGTGCGCTGTTTTTGATCAAATCGGAGAAATGATCGCTCAGGCGGCCCATATCCCGGTTCACCTGGGTTCCATGCCCTTGTCGGTCAAGGCGGCCATTGAGAGTGTTACGTTCCGGAAAGGGGACATGGTCATTTTGAACGACCCTTTTAAGGGAGGCACTCACCTGCCGGATATCACTCTTGTAGCGCCGGTATTTGCCAATGGACCAACGCCTGTATTCTTCGTGGCCAACCGGGCGCATCATGCGGATGTGGGAGGAATGACCTCCGGTTCCATGCCTCTTTCCACTTCAATCTTCCAGGAAGGCGTGATTATTCCACCTCTAAAATTGATAGAAGAAGGAAACATCGATAAAAAACTCATGGATTTTTTACTGAACAATGTCAGGACTCCGGCAGAACGAGAGGGCGACTTTGCTTCCCAGATCATGGCCAATATCACGGGCGTGCGCAGAACCGGGGAGCTTATAGAAAAATACGGTCTGGAGACGGTACGGTTCTATGCCCGCAGTCTGATGGACTATTCGGAGCGGCTTACCAGAAAGACGATCCGGGAAATTCCGGACGGAATTTATGAGTTTGAAGACGTTATGGATGATGACGGAATTTCGGATGACAGCATAGCCATTCGTGTGACAATAACCATTCAGGGGGACGAGGTCACCCTGGATTTCAGCGGCTGTGACTCCCAAGTTCGAGGGTGCATCAATGCCGTATACGCTATTACCCTTTCATCTGTTCTTTATGTCTTTCGGTCGCTGGTATTAACCGATATACCCACCAATGCCGGATGCCTGAGACCCGTCACCGTCTTGACCCAAAAAGGAACCATTGTGGATGCGCTGTTTCCGGCTGCTGTGGCCGGGGGGAATGTGGAACTGTCTCAGCGGATTGTGGATGTGGTGCTGGGCGCACTTTCAAAGGCGTTGCCCCATGCCATTCCTGCCGCCGCTCAGGGAACAATGAATAATGTTACCATCGGGGGTATGGATTTTCGAAAAGGCAAACCGTTTGCATATTATGAAACCATTGGGGGAGGAATGGGGGCATCGGCTAAAGGCCATGGAGAATCTGCTGTTCACAGTCATATGACCAATACGCTCAACACCCCCGTAGAAGCCCTTGAATACAGCTATCCATTCCTGGTTACCGAGTATTCCATACGCCGCGGAACGGGCGGACAAGGCCTTTACCGTGGAGGAGACGGCATTGCCCGGGAGATCGAATTGCTTTCGGAAGCGGACGTGACGGTGCTATCCGAGAGGAGAAAAATCCCGCCATACGGCCTCTTTGGCGGAGCACCAGGGGCTGTGGGAAAAAATGTTCTCATCAGAAAAGATGAAGTGGAAGAAAAGGGAAGCAAATTTTCCACATCCTTAAAAAAAGGAGATCGTCTCCGTATCGAAACGCCGGGGGGCGGTGGGTGGGGGTTTAACTAAATCTCGATTTGGGCAACAGCCTGTCAAGATGTGACACCATCCCCTAAAATTTTTTGTCCTTCAGCAAATCCTTCAGGCTCGCGAACGGCCTGTTGCCAGAACGCGACTTTTGCCCGCCCGCCGGCGTTGTTTCGTCATACCATTCCGCAACCTGATCCCGCGAATGCTCATTGTCGTGACAGTAGATACACAGCAACTCCCAGTTGCTCCCGTCCGGGGGATTGTTATTGTGGTTGTGATCCTTATGATGGACCGTGAGTTCTCGAACTTTCTTGCCTGAAAATTCGCGCCCGCACTTCGCACAGATCCACGGAAACATCTTGAGCGCTCGCCCCCGATAGGTCTTCTCCTGACGCTTTTGATCATGCCGAACCTCGGCTATGATACGATCCCGGGTGTTGTACTCGGTGCGTGTCTTCTTTGATGACATGTGAGTACCCTCTCGTCGTTCACTATTTTTGCTCCGCAGGACCGAATGAGCGGATGAAAAGATCGCGGAGGGCCTGCCTGCCATCATCGGAGAGGTAGCGGGTTCCGGTGCCGGCAAACGTATCTGAGGTAATTACTGGTGTGTTCTCAACCCATTGGCTGTCCTCCCAGGAAAACCAACCCTTTCGTTCCTGATCGTAGACGCTCAGCGGCCGGTTAAATAGTTTTGCCAACTCGACCCCCCAGCCGGTTCCCCCCTTGACAGTGTCGTCCGCCTGTATCCAGCCGACCGCAATAACATGGTAGCCGTTATTGACCATGTGAAAAATGGACTGGATGACTTTTCGGATCTTATCCGTCCGGGAGTAAGTACGTTTCATCCGCTTGGATACAATTTCCATACTGACATCGCCCTTTTGCAGCTCTTCCCGGTTCAGTACCCGGACGCCACGGGTGCGCTCGGCATTGTGTCCTTCAAATGATATATTCACCTCTTTCATATGCCAGGCCTCGGCAAGTTTGCCGAATTCCGCTTCAGCCCCTTTATGGCCGCCGCTGTACAGCGTGATTTTTGAAATGTCAGTCATTTTTTTATCTCCTGAGTTCTTTTAAGATATTGTGCGATTATTTTAAAAAAAACATTCCGCCGCGGTTCGGCATGGTGAGCGGCTAAAGTAATTCATTTTTTATGTATTGCAACCCTGGCCGTCATATTTTTTACAAACAAACCTGCCCTGAATTTTTGCTCCCAGAACATAAATATAAAATTAGGGCCAATTGGCAATTGGGGTCTGACCAAGCAATTTGTCTTAATTTACATCAAAAACGTTACCGAAATAGATGTTATCATTCAGTTACCCAAAATTCCCGCCCCCACCAGTCAATTCTCAGGCCTTGGCGCCTCTGCACTTTCAGCCGTCATCACATTGTGCAGACATTGATACATGGGAGATGCACGTAGCAGCTTGGGTCCGATCTATCTCGCTAAGCCTTCCCGGTATGAAACTTTCATTCACTACCTCCCGACACCTGAAACCAATAGCCATGGCAATCTTAGCAAACAACAGTCTTGATTTACACCCCGCTGTATGTCAAAGAACCCTTTGATAAATCAGTTAATCTCTATAAATGCTTGTCCGCCTCTGGCATGGTTTGGTTCAGATTGCAAACCCCGCCCATCGGAACGTATTAAGCGCTGACACTCGTGGTTAAAAACACAAACCGGAACTAACGCGTCACTTGTCAAGACTTCATGGATTAAGACGGAAATTGGTTTTTTTATACATCTTCCGATCTATAGGAGAAGTTTTTTCTTGACAAGCTAAAGCCATATAGATGTTGGGCCCTTTTAGCTGTTTAATTGAATCGCTTCCGCATGCAATTTTAAGCCAAGAGCTCCCATGACCTTAAGAATTGTTTCGAATGCTGGACTTCTTTCACCGGAAAGCGCCTTGTAAAGGCTTTCGCGTGAAAGTCCGGCATCACGGGCCACCTGCGACATACCTTTAGCACGAGCGATATCGCCAAGGGCTTTTGCTTCCCCACCACATTGCCGGTTTTTATCGGCGCTTCTCAAGAATGAAGACCTGACGCCTTTGTTTTTTCAGTGCCTGATTGGGTACGAAAAATCCGCTTGACAATCTGTTTTTTACATGTACAATAAATTGTACAGGAGGCGCCAAAATGGAAGCCATTACCTATACAGCAGCAAGGCAAAATCTTGCGAAAACAATGGAAAAAGTTTGTAGGGACCGTGCCCCGGTGATTGTAACACGCAAATCATCAGATTCTGTGGTCATCATGTCTCTTGAGGACTTCGAAGCCCTTGAAGAAACAGCCTACCTCTTGCGATCCCCGAAAAACACAAGACGTTTAATAGAATCTATTGTCCAACTTGAAAATGGCAAAGGGACTGAAAAGGAGCTTGTAGAGTGAAGCTCATTTTCTCTGACCACGCTTGGGATGACTATATCTATTGGCAAACAACTGATAAAAAAATCCTCCGTCGTATCAATACCCTCATTAACGAAACCAAGCCTAATCCTTTTGAGGGTATTGGGAAACCTGAACCTTTAAAACATGCTCTTTCGGGTTACTGGTCTAGACGAATAACAGACGAGCATAGATTTGTTTATAAAGTTTCAGAAAATGCAATTCATATCGTCCAATTGCGATATCACTACTGATCCATTCTTTTAGCCCTAATGTACCGGTTGACAGGTGTGCTGGCGTTTTTTCCGCAAATTCCTGCCCAGCCCGTTCTCCGAATTAAATCCTTTCAATATTTTTCAAATGCTCTTGTAATTCTTCACTAAATTCTTCTATATCTTCTTGGCATATCATTTCACAGTTTTTCATAAGATCCATATGCTCAGACAAGCTTGCCGATGATAAATCCGAAACGCTGAGAAAAAGACTGTTCGACCCCAATAAGGAATACGATCGCCTTTTTACTTTCTTAAAATACCCAGAGGTTCAACCCACTAATAATCAGGCAGAACAATCGCTGAGAAATATGGTGATTTTTTTAGAAAAATTTGCTTCGGAACCCGCTCTGCCCAGAGATCTTATTCCCATAGCGTGCTGCCCAGCCTTCTGATGACGGCCAGACGTCAAGGAAAACACCCGCTGACATTTTTCCAAACTTTATTTACTGCAGACACCCCCACCACTCATGCCTCCCTTTATAATGACTCATCATAGATACGTTATTAGCCACTGCCTTGCCAGCAATAGAGTTCCTTCATATGGACTAAACTGTTACATGCGGTTTATACCCCAGCGATAGTCTCAATCCCTGTTTCCGTTGTCTTAACCGGGGTAATTCGCCGTTCGATGTCAGACCATATCTTTCGCTTTATCATTCGTAGATCATATTCAGTCTGTAGGTTCAGCCAAAACTGAGCTTCAACACCAAAATAGCGCTGCAATCTCAAGGCGGTATCAGCCGTAATGGATCTTTTCCCGTTGACAATCTCGCTAATCCTATTGGGAGGGACAGAAAGGTCACGTGAAAGCTGATTTATACTAATTCCCAAGGGTTTCATGAAATCTTCACGCAAGATTTCACCTGGTATAATCGGAACAAGAAGTTTTTTCGCACTCATATCAACACCTCAATGATAATCTATAATTTCAACATTAAAAGCATTACCCTCATGCCACTCAAAACAAAAACGCCATTGTTTGTTAATACTGATGGCAAATTGTCCCTTCCTGTCTCCTTTGAGAGCATGAAATTTATTTCCTGGATTGAGCATTAAAGCTTCCAGGCTCGGAGCGGCATGAAGAACCATAAGCCTTTTCCTCACCTGCCGTTCAAAAGATTGGAAGCGGCGCACTCCTTGATCATTGAACAGCTTTTCAGTGTTTCGACAGGCAAATGATTTTATCATACGTGTATAGTATTATGCTTGGCGTAATATGTCAAGCGGACTGTTTTTGATTGTGAGCATAACCAACAAACCCCGCGCGGCCTTTTGCTTCGGCTGAATTCGCGAGTTTGGATTCTTAAGTTGACAACCATTACCTCACGTATTAGTATTTCCGTATTACATTATTTTGCAATAGGAGCACATTATGCAAACAGCTATAAGCAAACTTACAAAAAAGTATCAGGCTACTGTTCCTAAAGCCGTGCGAAAAAAACTGAATCTCAATGCGGGTGACATCATCGCTTTTGAGATCGATAGCGATATTATAAAACTCAGAAAAGCAAGTCCAATGGATGTTGAGTTTTTCAGTGCGCTTGTTCCGACTCTAAATGAATGGAACTCAGAAAACGATGAGGAAGCATACAATGGCCTATGAACCGTTCGATGTTGTGGCTGTACCATTCCCATTCACTGATTCAGCTCAAACAAAAAGAAGGCCTGCCTTGGCGCTGTCGCAAAATACGAAATTTGGGAATAAAATCGGACACACCATATTAGCCATGATTACAAGTCAGAAAAATGTTCCTTGGCCATTGGACTGCGAAATTAAGAGCAAAAAACTGTCGGGATTGACAGCACCTTCGGTTGTTAGGATGAAGCTATTTACCCTCGACAATAGGCTTATAATAAGAAAAATTGGCCATTTATCAAAAGATGATCAAAAACAAGTCAAACAAAGCCTCTCACAAATCTTTGATTACCTGTAATTTTCAAATCCAACGCTGCTAATCAGCCGCGCGTCATTTTGCGTCGGCTGAATTAGCCTTGTTAGCCCTTGTTACATCAGCTTGTAAAATTGTTTTTTTTAATATTTTCCCACAAAATTTATTTAAACTTTCATCCGCTTGCATTGCCTTAATGGCAAGGGCTTTGTGCAAATCACTGTCAATTCTTAACTGAAACTTACCGGAATATTTTTTTGCCGTAGTACTTGAAGGTAAAGGGATTTTATCTTCTTCATAAACTTCGATCCATTCTTCGAGTATCTGACCCAGTTGATGATAAACTTCTACCTCATTATCACCATGGCAACATTTTCCAATCCAACCAGGAATAGAACCGACATAACATTGATCTTCATCCGACCATTCAACAATTTTTAAATAACGATCTTTCTTTTTCATTTTTTAGACCTCTTAATTTTGATCTCAACTTCTTTTTCTTGATAATGCTTTGCATCATCCCCAAGTTTACCTGAAACAGTAATAGCAATTCCTTTGGGATGAAGAAAATTACGATGGCTTCCCTTGCCACCTCGATTAATAAAACCTGCTTTTTCAAGATCCTTAATAAGCTGTTTGATTTTTCGTGCCATGAGATTATAGTATCAATGTGATATCAAAAAGTCAATATTAACTCTTTGAAAATGATGAGCTAATGACGGCGGTCAGGGGCATTTCCTTGATTATTGGTTATTGTCACTCACCTTCTCGCGGTCCTGCGCAGCCGCTTGGTTTGCCGGATTTCTCTTTTTCCTCAAGTAACTGGCCTAAATACTTTGAAGACATCTGAATTTGGGATTTTGCTGCTCTGTTTTTTGGGGAATCTTCGGGATTACTCGCCATATCCTGTTCGGCTTCTGCTATTATTTCTTTTACCTTTGCGATTCGTCGATCCAAATCGTCCGAGGCACTGTGAACCTTGTTAAAAAGTATAATTGCCTCCAACCAATTATCCCCCTGATGCTCTCTCCCGGGAACTGGGCCATAAACTGGTATTGCTATTTCCCATCCTGTCTCTCCAAGTTCATTCAGAGCCTCTTCCAAAGAATTCCATGATTCATTGTCGCTTCTGACAATGCCTTTTAAAGGACCTGACCGTCTATCATCCAATCGTAAAATTTTATATCGTGGCACGTTGACCCCCCCCTTAATTTCCAAATTTGCTTAAAATATCATTCATCTTTAGCGGGCTAACGTAGAACTGAGGGGCCGCCAACAATGCGGGAAAAAGTCTTCCGCAAACGATAACATTTATGCGGAAGAGAGCGTTTCAAAAAAAGCACCGCTGTTGGCGGTCGGGTGTAGTGTCTGGTTGTGCCGGATGGATTTTAAATCAATGAAGAACCGGCTGTTTGTTTTAATGTATACCGAGTTCTTTTTCGATACGTTCTGCCAAAAAAATTTTTAAAAGAGACTGATATGGGACATCTCTTTTATTCGCCAAAAGTTTAAGTTCTTCCAGCATTGATTCAGGAAGACGAAGAGATATTTTTTTTACAGAAGGTTTGAGATTTGAAAATGTGATTCTTTCTGCCTGATGCCAGTTAATGAATTCAGTTGAGTCGTGAGTAGCCCAAAATTCTCTTTCTTCATCTTCGTTTTTAAATTTAGGTAGTTGTTTACTCATCACTGTACACCCTCCTTTCTTTGCGACTCATATCTCTTGCCGAAATTACACGAATAAGATTATTTCTTACTGTAAACGCAATAAAGAGAAATCTTTTCAAGTTTGTTTGGCCAAGTGCATAAAACCTTTGTTCTGTCTTTGAATGTATTATGTCGTCTTGAATAAGCAAGGGATGGTTGAAAAAAATTTGTTCACACTCTGATGAGCTGACTTTGTGCTTAAGCCAGTTTTTGTCAGTATTTCCCTCATTCCAATCAAAGCCGGAACATTGGTACAATGTTTTTCTGTATATCTTATCCATACAACATGTATATACTCATGCAATACATCTTGTCAAGTTCTGATGAGATAATTGGGGGCATAACGCAGAAGTCACCACCAGGAAGGAAATAAGGTCTTTGTAAATATAAATAGGGCCACATGAAAGGGAATATGGCTAAAGGAAAAAGGCCGTCGGTCCTTCCTGTCTGGTGCACTGACTTGTTGGATGCTGAAACCTGTTGAAGTAAAAGTCTTTGAATTCTATATGGAAAATATCTTTATTCAGTCAAATGCTCAAGAGATATTCCAAGCGCTTTAGCAAGCTTACGAAGAGTCGCTGTTCTTGGATTTGCACCAGGCTTTTCAAGTTTTGCATATGCGGGTTGACTCATCCCTGCCCGCTTAGCAACTTCAGCCTGCGTCAGACCAAGATATTCACGCCATGCTTTAAGTAGACTATCACCTCTGACAACATTTGCTTCAACTACTTCCTGGGGAAACCACACATCAGATTTATCAGGAATATAATTTTTAACAAGCTCCTGATAAACATCCCAAGGAATTACGGCAAAAGCAGGTTTGTCGTCCTGTTTTATTACTTGTGGTTCAGTAAGTACGTTCATCGCGTTTTTTTACCTCCTGGATTGCGATTATCTTTATTTGACCGTCAAAATCGAAAAAGACTCTGTAACGACCAACACGCAAACGGAAGTCATAAATATGGTTCTTCAAAGGCTTGACATTCTTGCATTCAGGGAAATTAACGAGAGTTCGAGTTGCATCGGTGATTGCTACACGGTAGTTAATTGGAACTTTTGCCAGCTGTCTTTTTGCCTTTTTGCTCCATTTGACTTCATTCATGGAATCATTATAACTAATTATAACCTTATGTCAAGAATAAATATAGCTTATTATGTTTTATTGAGGAAATTTCTTATTAGGCATCCAACCAACAAACCCCGCAGTTAGCGCAATTTGCCTTTTGTTAATGGGTGTTTAATG